>NZ_LIOK01000007.1:0-169221 GCF_001418025.1 Anoxybacillus suryakundensis | reverse complement strand
GATATCGTCTTTCGTTGCCATACGTTGTTCGATGCTTGCGATATCGTCTTTCGTTGCCATACGTTGTTCGATGCTTGCAATATCGTCCTTTGTGGCCATTGTCTGTTCGATATGGCTGACGCGGCTTTCTAATGCGCGAATGTCATTTGTCAACATAGCGACGTCCTCTTTCGTTGCCATGTTTGCGCGTAAAAATGCCAGCTCATCAAAAATGCGTTGCAACAACTGTTCCACCACATTCACCTCCTTTTTTCTTTTCTATTATATCATCATTCGACAAAAAGAGAGAGATTGAACAGGACATACGACAAAAAATTTTTGAATTTTTTTCTTTAAGTACATATATTGTCCATGTAAAATAGTAATATATTGTTATAAAAGTTTTTTCATAACTTAAGTGTTCATTAATCGATAAAAAATAAAATACTTGATAATATTCAAGGTAGGAGGTGGAAAAATGAGAAAGTATATTCTTTTTATTTTTTGTATGTTTTTTGGGTTGGTTATAAGTTCGCGACATACAAGTGCACAAACAATAGTTTCGGATGAGCAACTTGAACAAGTCAGAGAGAATTTTTTACAGATGGGAATTGATGAAGAAACCGCGAGTAAGCTTGTAGAAAAAGTGAGAAATGGTGAACTTTTAGATAGTCAAAAGCCAGACGAACTTGATAAAAAAAGAGAATACCTAGTTGTTAGTTTAACTGAAGGAAAGAAATATATTGAGTTTAGTGATGGTTCAAGAATAGAGATTAGTTTGTCGAATTCAAGTCCTGTTGTGACTCCTTTTGACTATGCAACTGGTACAGTATCTTATAATTCTTGTCAATCTGGTTCAGGTTATAAAAACTGTACTATTAAAGTAAAATAGGGGGGATTTAATGGACTGGATTGTCGGGATAGCTTTAATTATCATCATTTTTTTTTCAACTAGTACAATAGAAAAAACTTTTAAAACAATAAAAAGCCAAAATGATACAATTATCGAGTTGTTAAAGGAGATAAAAAATAAAAAGGAATCGTGAGTGCTTAAATGAAAGAGCACTATACTTATTTTGTAAAATTTTTGTATTTTATAGATCTTCGCTACAAGTTGTAAATGAAAAACCCGCCTTATCTAGACGGGTTTTTTCATCCTCAAGACCAACTCCTCATCCGGCGTGACGTAGATCGTTTGTTGGTTTTCGTAAATGACAAAGCCCGGTTTGGCGCCGCTCGGTTTTTTGACGTAGCGGACGCGCGTGTAGTCGACTGGGACGGAGCTCGAGTGGCGCGCTTTGCTGAAGTAAGCGGCTAAGTGAGCAGCTTCTATAATCGTCTGTTGTGACGGTTGTTTGCTGCGAATGACGACGTGGGAGCCAGGGATGTCTTTCGTGTGCAGCCAAATGTCGTCTTTGCTGGCGAATTTGTTTGTTAAATAGTCGTTTTGTTTATTGTTTTTGCCGACAAAGATCTCCGTTCCGTCGCTTGATATGTAGCGCTCGAGTTCGATCGTGCGCGGCTTTTGTTTTTTTTGTTTTGTCGCCTTAGCGCGTAAATATCCTTGTTCGATTAATTCGTCGCGAATGTCGTCAATGTCTTTCGGCGAGGCGGTTTCGAGCTGTTGCAATAGCGTATCGAAATATACGATTTCTTCTTTCGTTCGTTCGATTTGTTCTTGGACAATCGCAAGCGAATTTTTCGCTTTTTGGTATTTTTGAAAATAGTTTTGCGCGTTTTCGGACGGCGTTTTTTGTTCATCAAGCGGGATGATGATCGTTGCACCGTTTTCGTCGTAGTAATTGATTACTTCCATTTCTTTCATTCCTCGCTTCATTGCATAAAGGTTTGCCGTGAGCAGTTCCCCATATAGTCGATATTGCTCCGCTTGTTTTGCTTCTTCTAACGTTTGTTTTAACTTCGCGAGCTTTTTCTCGTTTTTCTCTTTTTCATTCGCGACAAATCGTTCTAAATCGTGCGCCTGTTGTTTGACCCGGTCGCGTTCCGCTTTGCCGAAATAAAAACGATCAAGCATGTCGCTTAACGTCGGAAAATGTTTCACTTTTCCTTCGATATGCATAAGTGGCAAGGCGTAAAATATTTCTTTTTGTCCGTTTGTGTACGTACACGGAGTAAAATTTTCGTTTCGCACATTTTCGATTAGCGATATAAAACTTTTCGGCAATGTCGTGCGGTTGGCAAGCCCTGCCCGATGAATAGCTTCGCGCGCAAATAGCGGGGAGATGCCCATAAATGTGGCGACGAGTTGATCCGCTAATTTTCCGGCGAGGAAATCGATTTTTTTTAACACTGTTTCTTCTGTCGCTTCAAGCGGATTCAGTTTGTCGTGCGATGGCGGCGCAATGTAAGGCGCCCCAGGTAGCACCGTTCGGTAGCGATTTACAGCAGGTGAAAGATGTTTGATGCTATCGATAATTGTGTTCGTCTGTTCATCGACGAGAATGATGTTGCTGTGGCGGCCCATAATTTCGATGATCAGCTGTTTTGTACATATATCACCGAGCTCATTTCTTGATTTTACGTGAATGATGATCATGCGATCGAAATCGACTTGTGTAATTGCTTCAATGACGCCGCCTTCAATATGTTTGCGCAAAAGCATACAAAACATCGGTGGCTCATGCGGGTTATCGTACGTCTCGTTTGTTAAATGAACGCGGGCGTAAGTCGGATGCGCACATAACAACAACTTATAATTGCTTCCGTGCGAGCGAACGTGAAGCACTAATTCGGATGGAAACGGCTGATAAATTTTTGAAATGCGCCCCCCGACAAGCGTGCGCTGCAATTCTTTTGTCATCGCGTATGTAAATACTCCGTCAAACGACATAAAAAACACCTTTCTCTTTTTTCTTTTCATTATACCATATCATTTTTTTGTACATGCCTGAATAAGCTGTCATAGATAAGACAAGCGGAAGGGGGAAAGAAATGAGCTGGCACGGACTGCGTGTGGAACAAGTCGAACAACAAGTAAATACAACGATCGGTTTCGGATTAACGGAAAAAGAAGCGAAAAAGCGGTTAAAACAGTTTGGGAAAAATGAGTTATCAGAAGAAAAAAAGCCGTCTGCGTTCAAACAATTTGTCGGGCAGTTTCAAGATTTTATGGTGCTCGTCTTATTGGCAGCAACAGCGATTTCCGCCGTACTCGGCGAATACATTGATGCGGTCGCGATCGTGGCGATCGTCATCATTAACGCATGTTTAGGATTTATACAAGAGCGACGTGCGGAAAAGTCGCTTGAAGCGTTAAAAAAACTATCTGCCCCAGAATCGCTCGTTTTGCGTGATGGCGAATGGATGAAAGTACCATCTGCCGATCTTGTCGTTGGCGATATTGTAAAATTTACGAGCGGCGATCGCATCGGGGCTGACGTTCGCCTCGTGGAAGCGAAAGGGCTATATATCGAAGAATCATCGTTGACGGGTGAATCGCTTCCTGTCGAAAAACAAACCGCGCCACTTGCGCAAGACGTTTCGTTAGGCGATCGGACAAATATGGCGTTTATGGGGACGCTCGTGACGAAAGGAAGCGGGATCGGGATCGTTGTGGCGACAGGAATGAATACAGCGATGGGGCAAATTGCCCATTTATTGCAGTCTGCACAAACGATCATGACGCCATTGCAGCGGAAGCTTGAACAGCTCGGCAAAATTTTAATTGTCATCGCTTTAGCGCTGACGGCGCTCGTTGTCGTGCTCGGTGTATGGCAAGGTCATGCGTTATATGACATGTTTTTAGCTGGGGTATCGCTTGCGGTTGCCGCGATTCCGGAAGGGTTGCCTGCCATCGTTACCGTCGTGTTGGCGCTCGGCGTCCAGCGAATGATGAAACGAAACGCCATCGTGCGCAAACTGCCGGCCGTTGAGACGCTCGGATGTGCGTCGGTCATTTGTTCCGATAAAACAGGAACGATGACAGAAAATCAAATGACGGTCACACACGTATGGGTGAATAACCGATTATGGACGGTCAGCGGGACGGGCTATGAACCAAAAGGAACGTTTTTGTTAAACGGGAAACAAGAAAAAATAGACACATCGTTGCAACAAATGTTATTGTTCGGTGCGCTATGCAATCATGCGGAACTGAAGAAAAAAGGAAAAACGTATATGATTGCTGGCGATCCGACTGAGGGAGCGCTCGTTGTCGCGGCGGCGAAAGCCGGATGGACGAAAGAAAAAATCGCGGCCGAATTTACGATTGAACATGAATTTCCATTTGATTCAACGCGCAAAATGATGACCGTCATCGTCAAAGACCGCTCTAATCGGCGCTGGATTGTCACAAAAGGAGCGCCAGATATGTTGCTTGAACGTTGCCGCTTCATATATATGGACGGTCAAGCAAAACTGCTTCGTGACCAAGAACGAAAAACGGTGCAACAAACGGTCAATATGCTCGCCTCACAAGCGTTGCGCACGATTGCCATCGCCTATCGTCCGCTTTCGCTCACCGAAGCAATCAATGATGAAACGAAAGCGGAAAGCGATTTAACGTTTATTGGTTTACAAGGAATGATCGACCCGCCGCGCAAAGAAGTGAAACAAGCAATTGCCGAATGTAAAAAAGCAGGCATTAAAACGGTCATGATTACAGGGGATCATATTTTAACAGCCAAAGCGATTGCCCAGCAACTACACATGTTGCCGCCGAACGGAAAAGTGATGGACGGAAAGACGTTATCACAACTGTCTGTCGATGAATTAGAAGACGTTGTGGAAGATGTATATGTTTTTGCGCGCGTATCGCCAGACGATAAATTGAAAATCGTACAAGCGTTACAAAAAAGAGGGCATATTGTCGCGATGACAGGTGATGGCGTCAATGATGCTCCTGCGATTAAAACAGCCAACATCGGCATTGCGATGGGGATTACAGGAACAGACGTCTCAAAAGAAGCCGCCTCGCTCGTTTTGTTAGACGATAACTTTGCAACCATTAAAGCAGCGATTGAAGAAGGACGAAACATTTACGAAAACATTCGCAAATTTATTCGCTACTTGCTCGCCTCAAACGTTGGAGAAATTTTAGTCATGTTGTTTGCGATGATTTTAGCTCTTCCGCTTCCGCTTGTACCGATTCAAATTTTATGGGTCAATCTTGTGACAGACGGGCTTCCTGCGATGGCGCTCGGATTAGATCGGGCAGAAGAAAATGTCATGAAGCGGCCGCCACGCCATCCGAAAGAAGGGGTATTTGCGCGCGGGCTCGGATGGAAAATTGTTAGCCGTGGCTTTCTGATCGGCATGGTGACGCTTATCGCGTTTCTCGTTGTGCATACGCGTCATCCGGAGAATTTAACGTATGCGCAGACGGTCGCCTTTGCGACGCTCGTACTCGCTCAGCTTATTCACGTTTTTGATTGTCGAAGCGAGCGTTCCGTATTTGACCGCAATCCATTTGAAAATACGTATTTATTGTTTGCTGTTTTATCGTCACTTTTATTGCTGCTTGTCGTTATTTATTATCCGCCGCTACAACCGATTTTCCATACGATGTCGCTTCCGCTCACGGATTGGTTGTTGATTGTTGGTTTATCGTCCATTCCGACATTTTTACTGGCAGGTTCGCTATTCACGCGTCGTCGTTCATGAAATGTTTTCGCTATATAGTGATATGTGCTATAATGAGAGAAGGTAATGGAGTCATCTATTACCTTCTTTTATTGTCGACAATGTAGCAATGGATGTGAGAATATGATCGTGAGTATGACAGGATTTGGTCGAGGAAAAAGAGAAGATGAAAACGTACGCATTACGGTGGAAATGAAATCAGTCAATCACCGTTTTTGCGAAATTTCGATCCGCATACCTAGACAGTGGATGATGTTTGAAGATAAAATAAAAAGAGTGATTACAGAACATATTGCACGTGGACGTGTCGAGGTGTTTGTCACGATTGAAGGAGAACAGCTCGTTGAACGAACGCTTCATGTCGATTGGCAACTTGTTGATGCGTATTATCGGATGCTTCACGATGTGCGCAGTCGGTTTCATTTGAAAGACGATATATCGCTTCGAGATGTTGTACACATGCTATCGGATGCGGTGGAAATGACAGAACAGCCGTTACAAAATGATGCGCTTCTTTCTTTGCTTTTAGAAGCGGCAAAAGAAGCGGTCGAACAGCTGAAACATATGCGCGAACAAGAAGGGAAGGCGCTATTAGCAGATATGCTTGCGCAACTTGAGGCGATTGAAAAAAGCGCGCGTCGCATTGAACAGCTTGCCCCAACGGTCGTCGCTTCTTATCGCGATCGCATACATAAACGAGTGCATGAATTTGTGCAAGGTATCGTGGATGAGCAACGGCTATTAACAGAAGTCGCATTATTTGCAGAAAAAGTCGATATTCATGAGGAATTAAAACGTATATATAGCCATATTGAACAGTTTCGTCGCATCGTTTCTGAAGGGGGAGCAGTCGGACGAAAGCTCGACTTTCTCGTCCAAGAGCTCAACCGCGAAATGAATACGATCGGCTCCAAAGCAAACGATGGCCACATCGCCTCTGAAGTCGTTAACATGAAAAGTGCCCTTGAAAAAATTAAAGAACAAGTGCAAAATGTGGAGTAGTTTGTTTATTATAGAAGGGTAGGGATGAACGTGAAAGAACGAGGGTTATTAATCGTTTTATCAGGACCGTCCGGCGTTGGAAAAGGGACAGTGCGAAAAGCATTATTTTCACAGCCAGACATTCAATTACAATATTCGATTTCCGTCACGACGCGCAAACCGCGTGAAGGCGAAGTGGACGGTGTCGATTACTTTTTCAAAACGCGCGAACAGTTTGAACAAATGATTCGCCAAAATGAATTGCTAGAATGGGCGGAATATGTTGGGAATTACTACGGTACGCCAATTGAGTACGTGGAAAAAACGTTGCAAGAAGGAAAAGACGTCTTTTTAGAAATTGAAGTGCAAGGGGCGATGCAAGTTCGTAAAGTGTTTCCAGAGGCGCTCTTTATTTTCCTCGCTCCGCCAAGTTTAAGCGAATTGCGTAAACGAATTGAAATGCGCGGAACAGAATCAGAAGAGCTCATTCGCGATCGATTAAAGGCAGCGAAAGAAGAGCTAGAAATGATGGATGCGTACGATTACGTCGTTGAAAACGATCAAGTTGAACTTGCGTGTGAACGCATTAAAGCGATTGTGACGGCTGAACATTGCCGGCGTGAACGCGTCGCACAACGATATAAAAAGATGTTGGAGGCTGAGTGACATGTTATATCCTTCGATTGACTTACTTATGACAAAATTAGATTCAAAATATACGCTTGTCACAGTGGCGGCGAAGCGTGCACGCCAATTACAAGTAAAAAACGATTTAACGATCGAAAAACCTGTGTCGAAAAAATTTGTCGGCAAAGCGTTAGAAGAAATTGCGGCAGGTCATATTGAAGTCGTTAGCGAAGAGGAAGCAACGCAATAAACTATTTACGACAACCTAGTTTTAGGTTGTTATTTTTTTACAAATACCGTATGAAAGGGGCAACGTCGATGCTTCAACAAAAAAACATATTGTTATGCGTTACAGGCGGCATTGCCGTATACAAAGCGGCAGCGCTCACAAGCAAACTTGTACAAGCGGGAGCGAACGTGAAAGTCGTCATGACGGAAGCGGCTTGTCAATTTGTTACACCGCTTACGTTCCAAGCGTTATCAAAAAACGAGGTGTACGTCGATACATTTGATGAAAAAAAGCCGAACGTCATTGCGCATATTGATTTAGCTGATTGGGCACATGTCGTACTCGTTGCCCCTGCGACCGCAAACTCGATCGCAAAGCTTGCACACGGACTAGCCGATAATATGGTGACAACCATTTTACTTGCGACAAAAGCACCGGTTTGGATTGCCCCAGCGATGAACGTTCATATGTATGAACACCCAGCTGTGCAACAAAATATGCGTACATTGCAGTCATTCGGTTATCGCTTCATTGAACCGGCGGAAGGGATGCTTGCGTGCGGTTACGTTGGAAAAGGACGATTAGAAGAGCCGGAAACGATCGTCGCTTTGCTTGAACAACATTTCGCAACAAACGAGATATTAAAAGGAAAAAAAGTGTTAGTGACCGCTGGTCCGACCCGTGAAAAACTTGACCCTGTCCGTTTTTTCAGCAATCATTCGACTGGGAAAATGGGATATGCACTCGCCGAAGCGGCGCGCGATTTTGGAGCCGATGTCGTGCTCATTTCTGGTCCGACATCGCTTCCTAGTCCTGCAGGCGTACAGACGATTCGTGTGGAAAGCGCGCAAGACATGTATGAAAACGTGATGAACCATTTTCACGATAGCGACATCGTCATTAAAACAGCGGCAGTAGCAGATTATCGTCCAAAATATGTTGCGGACAATAAAATAAAAAAACAACAAGAGGACTATACTGTCGTTTTAGAACGAACCGTCGATATTTTACAAACGCTCGGTAAACAAAAAACGCATCAATTTTTAGTCGGTTTTGCGGCAGAGACGAATGATGTCGAACGATATGCCAAAGACAAGCTTGCCCGCAAAAACGCCGATATGATTGTCGCAAATAACGTCGTGCAAGAAGGGGCGGGATTCGGAACGGATACGAACATTGTAACGCTATTTAAACGAGACGGCACCGAAAAACAACTTCCGCTTTTACCAAAATCGGAAGTGGCAAAAGAAATTTTACGTGAAGTTCATCGTGAAATTGAGGGACGCTTATGACGATTGCTTCTGTCATCGTTGATATTCCAGCGAGTCAAACGGATCGCCCGTTTGATTACATCATCCCGCCTGAACTTGTTGGCATCGTACAAGCTGGGATGCGCGTTGTCGTACCATTTGGAACTAGACTCTTACAAGGGTTTGTCATTGAAGTGAAAGAAACGACCGATATGCCGATAGAACAATTAAAGCCGATTCATTCCCTTTTTGATGTTGTTCCTGTATTAAACGAGGAATTACTTCAATTAGGGAAATGGCTAACAGAAACGACACTATGCTTCATGGTATCTGCCTTTCAAGCGATGTTACCTGCCGCGATGAAAGCGAAATATGAAAAGGATATTCGGCTCATCGAACAATATATGCCACTCGTCCATGAAAACGTACGCGCGCTATTTCGTGACCGTCTCATCATTCCATGGAGCGATGTCGAAAAAACCCCATACGTGCGCCTGTTGCAAAAGGAAATTGCAAACGGTCATATTGAAGTTGTTTACCGAGTTGAAGAAAAAGGAAAAATAAAAACAGAAAAATGGGTTGAATTATGTGCAAGTGATGAACACGTCACACATATACTCACATCGCTCTCAACGCGCGCAATGAAACAAAAACAAATACTCGAGCGATTGCTTGTGGCGCGCGCTTTACCGTTAAAACAGTTGCTGAGTGAAACAAATAGCACATGGGCAACCGTTCAAACACTTATCAAAAAACAACTTGTCGCTGTGAAAGAAAAAGAAATATATCGTGATCCGTATGCGAATCGCCCATTTCCAAAAACAAAACCACTCGCTTTAACAGATGAACAACGCAAAGCGCTACATACGATCGGACAAGCGATTGAGCAAAACGTACACGACGTCTTTTTAATGTACGGTGTCACTGGAAGTGGGAAAACAGAAGTATATATGCAAGCGATTGATCTCGTCTTAAAAAAAGGAAAAGAAGC
The DNA here is from genome assembly GCF_001418025.1 of Anoxybacillus suryakundensis. NCBI lineage: Bacteria > Bacillati > Bacillota > Bacilli > Caryophanales > Anoxybacillaceae > Anoxybacillus > Anoxybacillus suryakundensis. Next base: position 159,563 of record NZ_LIOK01000007.1, on the reverse strand, counting down.
GATTGTGCTCGTACCAGAAATCTCACTGACACCACAAATGGTGAGGCGGTTTAAAGAACGATTCGGCTCCAAAGTAGCCGTTCTCCATAGTGGTCTATCGCCCGGAGAAAAGTATGACGAATGGCGGAAAATTCAACGAAAAGAAGTGCAACTTGTCGTCGGGGCGCGCTCTGCCATTTTCGCTCCGTTTGAAAACATTGGCATCATTATTATCGATGAAGAGCATGAAACGAGCTACAAACAAGAAGAATCACCGCGCTATCACGCTCGCGATGTTGCCATTTTTCGCGGCCGTTACCATCGCTGTCCGATTGTGCTCGGCAGCGCTACCCCATCGCTTGAATCGTTTGCGCGCGCAAAAAAAGGAGTATATAAACAAGTTACGTTAACGAGACGAATGAACGATCATGCGCTTCCACCTGTTGAGATTGTCGATATGCGCGAAGAATTGCGGGCAGGAAACCGTTCGATGTTTTCTCGGCTCTTATTTGAAAAATTAACGGAGCGTTTACAAAAAGGAGAACAATCCGTTTTATTTTTAAATCGTCGTGGCTATTCATCTTTTGTCATGTGTCGGGACTGCGGTCATGTGATTCAATGCCCGCATTGCGATATTTCGCTTACATACCATCGCGTTCAACAACAACTGAAATGTCATTATTGTGGATACGAACAGCGTATGTCTTCACATTGTCCTGCTTGTCAAAGCGAACATATTCGTTTTTTCGGAACAGGAACACAAAAAGTGGAAGAAGAATTAACAAAGCTTTTACCTCATGCACGCGTCATTCGCATGGATGTCGATACAACGAGCCGTAAAGGAGCACACGAACGATTGCTAAATGAATTTGGGGAAGGGAATGCTGACATTTTACTGGGCACGCAAATGATTGCGAAAGGACTCGATTTTCCGAACGTCACATTAGTTGGCGTATTAGCGGCTGACACAATGCTTCATGTGCCTGACTTTCGAGCGGCAGAAAAAACGTTTCAACTACTAACACAAGTGAGCGGTAGAGCCGGACGGCATCATTTGCCGGGAGAAGTCGTCATTCAAACGTACACGCCTGAACATTACAGCATTCAACTAGCAGCCGATCATCATTTTGAAGCGTTTTATGAGCGCGAAATGATCACCCGAAAAAAACACGGGTATCCGCCGTTTTACTATTTAACGCTCATTACCGTATCCCATGTCGATCCGCTCAAAGGAGTAAGCGTAGCCGAAAAAATTGCTACACACGTGAAAAAACATCTTTCCCCTGAAGCCATTGTGCTAGGACCTGTCGCTTCCCCGATTGCGCGCATGAACGATAGATATCGTTACCAATGCATGATAAAATACAAGCGAGAAGCGAACTTAACGACAGCGCTCCGCACGATTGTTGAACATTATCAGCGTGACATGGCGCGCGGCGATGTGACGATTACGATTGATTTAAATCCATATATGATGATGTAAATAAGGGAGGAGATGTTTTGGCTATTTTACCGATTGTAACATATCCTGCACCAATTTTAGAAACCGCTTGTCAGCCAGTCACCGTATTTGACCGAAAATTGACGAAGCTATTAAACGACATGTACGATACGATGCTTGCGGCCGATGGGGTCGGCTTAGCCGCTCCACAAATCGGCATCGCTCAACAAATTGCGATTGTTGACATTGGCGACCGTCATGGGCGCATGGAATTCATTAATCCTGTCATCATCGAACAAAGTGGCGAACAAATCGGGCCAGAAGGATGTTTAAGTTTTCCGGGATTATTTGGGGAAGTGAAACGCTTCCAATACGTGAAAGTACGTGCGCAAAATCGCCGCGGTCGCCCGTTCGAAATCGAAGCGACTGGCTTTTTAGCACGCGCGTTACAACATGAGATCGACCATTTACATGGCATATTATTTACGTCAAAAGTGATTCGTTATTATGAAGAAGGAGAGTTCGAAGGATGAACATTGTGTTTATGGGAACACCTGATTTTGCGGTTCCGATTTTAGAGCAACTAATAAAAGACGGCTATAACGTCGTCGGCGTCGTGACGCAACCAGATAAACCGAAAGGACGAAAACAACAATTAACTCCGCCGCCTGTGAAAGTGACAGCTGAATCGTACGGCATTCCGGTACTACAACCGACGAAAATTCGTGAGAAAGAACAATACGAGGAAGTAATCGCTCTACAGCCTGATTTGATTGTGACCGCTGCATTCGGACAAATTTTACCGAAACCGCTCCTCGAAGCACCAACGTACGGTTGCATTAATGTGCACGCGTCGCTTTTGCCAGAGTTGCGCGGAGGTGCTCCGATTCATTACGCCATTTTACAAGGAAAAAAGAAAACGGGCATTACAATTATGTACATGGTTGAAAAGCTAGATGCAGGCGACATATTAACGCAAGTAGAAGTGCCAATTAATGAGCGCGACACGGTCGGAACGTTGCACGACAAACTAAGCGAAGCGGGAGCGAAACTTCTTTCTGAGACGCTTCCGAAACTGTTTCGAGGCGACATCACACCGATCAAGCAAGATGATGAACATGCGACATTTGCGTACAACATTAAGCCTGAACAAGAACGAATCGATTGGACGAAAACAGGTGAAGACATTTACAACCATATTCGCGGCATGAATCCGTGGCCTGTTGCCTATACGACATATGGCGATGAGCGTTGGAAAATTTGGTGGGGAGAAAAAGTGCAATCTTCTTCACAAGCGAAGCCGGGTACGATTGTCGCTGTTGAGCAAGATGGTATCATCGTTGCAACCGGAAATGAGACAGCAATAAAAATTACGGAACTGCAGCCAGCCGGAAAACGAAAAATGAGCGCCACTGACTTTTTGCGCGGAACGACGATTTCAATTGGAACAGTATTAGGAGGGGCGAATGAGTAAAAAAAACGTGCGCCAATTGGCGCTACATGTGTTAGAGGACATTGAAAAAAAACGAGCATATAGCAACTTGTCGTTACATCACGTCATTGAAACGAACGAATTATCCGCTCAAGACGTGGCACTGTTAACAGAATTAGTATACGGAACGATTCAGCGTCGCGATACGCTCGATTACTATTTACAGCCGTTTATCAAAGGAAAAATCGAACCGTGGGTGCGCATATTGCTTCGCTTGTCGCTTTATCAAATGGTATATTTAGACCGCATCCCTGATCGTGCGGTATTATTTGAAGCGGTGGAAATTGCGAAACGTCGTGGCCATCGCGGTATTGCTTCGCTCGTAAACGGCATATTACGTTCCGTTCAGCGTCAAGGATTGCGATCGTTCGATGAAATGAAAAACGAGAGTGAACGTTTAGCAATCGCAACGAGCCATCCGCTTTGGCTTGTGCGGCGTTGGATTGAACAGTTCGGCTTCGATGAGACGAAACAGATGTGTGAAGTGAACAACTTACCGCCTGAACAAACGGCACGAGTGAACGTCATGCGCACAACCGTTGAAGAAGTGATCGCTCGCCTAAAAGAAGAAGGAGTTGAAGCCGTTCCTTCTTCGGTTGTGCCGATTGGAATCAAAATCATAAAAGGAAATGCAGCGAAAACGAGCGTGTTTCAAGAAGGGCTCATTACGATTCAAGATGAAAGCTCAATGCTTGTTGCTTACGCCCTTTCTCCGACGGAAACAGACGTCGTGTTAGACTGTTGCGCGGCTCCAGGCGGAAAGACGACACATATGGCAGAACGAATGAACAATAAAGGTCGTGTCGTTGCATTAGATATTCACGATCATAAAGTAAAGCTCATTGAACAGCAGGCAAAGCGTTTAGGCTTGTCGAATATAGAAGCGAAACAGCTCGATAGCCGTCAAGCGCATACGCAATTTGTCGCTGAAACGTTTGATCGTATATTAGTTGATGCCCCTTGTTCAGGGCTCGGTGTCATTCGTCGGAAGCCGGAAATTAAATATGCGAAAAGCGAAAAAGATATTGAGCAACTTGCGAGCGTTCAACTAAATATTTTACGAGCGATTGCCCCACTTTTAAAACGCGGTGGAACGCTTGTATATAGCACATGTACCGTTGATCGTGAAGAAAATGAGCAAGTCATCGCTCAGTTTTTAGATGAACATCCCGAATATGATTGCGACGAAACGCTTGCTTCACGCCTGCCATCTTCAGTTGCATCGTATGTTCATGACGGTATGTTGCAATTGCTTCCACATTACGTATTTAGCGATGGATTTTTTATCGCAACATTGAAAAAGAAAGGTGACATAACATGAAACCATCCATTTACTCCCTGCGTTTAGAAGACTTACAAAGTTGGGTGGAACAGCAAGGAGAAAAGCCGTTTCGCGCCACACAAATTTTTGAATGGCTATATAAAAAACGGGTGACATCATTTGAAGACATGACGAATATTCCAAAAGCGCTACGTGAGCGGTTAGATGAACATTTTGTCATCACGACATTAAAAACGCTCGTGCAGCAAACATCAAAAGACGGAACAATGAAGTTTTTATTTGAGCTTCATGACGGCTATTCGATTGAAACGGTGCTTATGCGCCATGATTACGGCAATTCGATTTGTGTCACGACTCAAGTCGGTTGCCGAATTGGCTGTACGTTTTGCGCTTCGACATTAGGCGGATTAAAGCGCAATTTACAAGCAGGTGAAATTGTTGCTCAAGTTGTCAAAGTGCAAAAAGCGCTCGATGAAACGAACGAACGCGTAAGTAGCATCGTCGTGATGGGAATAGGTGAACCGTTCGATAACTATGACGAGCTGCTCAAGTTTTTAAAAATTGTTAATCATCCGAAAGGGCTGCATATTGGCGCGCGTCATATTACCGTATCGACAAGCGGTATTATCCCGAAAATTTACCAATTCGCTGATGAAAATATGCAAATTAATTTTGCGATTTCGCTTCATGCACCGAATACGGAATTGCGCTCGAAACTGATGCCGATTAACCGCGCTTATAAATTGCCGGAATTAATGGAGGCGGTGCGCTATTACATTGAAAAAACCGGGAGACGCGTCACATTTGAATATGGTTTATTTGGCGGTGTGAACGATCAAATTGAACATGCAGAAGAGCTTGCGGAGCTGATTAAAGGATTAAAATGCCATGTCAATTTAATTCCAGTCAACTACGTACCTGAACGCAACTATGTTCGTACGCCGCGTGAACAAATTTTTGCGTTTGAAAAAACGTTAAAAAAACACGGCATTAACGTCACGATTCGTCGTGAACAAGGGCATGATATTGATGCAGCATGCGGACAACTGCGTGCAAAAGAAAGAAAAGAAGAAACGAAAGCGTAAACGGGACAGCAGAAGGGAGGAAGCGATACTCGCGTGAGTATCGTGCATGTATGAAGGCGGTGTTTCAAACGGATGTCGGTAAAATTAGGTCGCATAATGAAGATAACGGCGGTGTTTTTATCAATAAAGCAGGCAACTATTTAGCCGTTGTCGCTGACGGGATGGGTGGTCATCTGGCCGGTGATGTGGCGAGTGAAATGACGATGACACAATTAAAACAATTTTGGGAAGAAACAGATGAAATGACGTCGCCAAAACAAGCAGAAACGTGGCTAAAAGAACATGTGATGAAAGTAAACGAATCGCTCTTTCATCACTCCCAAACGAACGATCATTGTCAAGGGATGGGTACAACCGTTGTTGCTGCCATTTGTACAAACCAGTTTGCGACGATCGGGCACATTGGTGATAGTCGTTGCTATTTGTTAAATACAAATGGTTTTCAACAAATGACAGAAGACCATTCTCTTGTTAATGAGCTAGTGAAAAGCGGGCAACTATCGAAAGAAGATGCAGAATATCATCCGCGTAAACATGTACTATTGCGTGCGCTCGGAACAGAACAGACGATTCAGCTAGACGTGAAAACAGTGACTGTCGAAGAAGGAGATATGTTATTGCTTTGTTCCGACGGACTTTCTAATAAAGTATCGGAATCGACGATGGTCGACATATTGACATCTGATCGCTCGCTTGAAGAAAAAGCGCAGGCGCTCATTGATGTCGCAAATGAGCACGGTGGGGAAGATAATATTACGTTAGCGATCGTACAATTTGCAGATGTGGATGAAAGTAGGTGATCGCTCGTGCTCATCGGCAAACGGTTAAACGGTCGCTATAAAATTTTGCAACTCATTGGTGGCGGTGGCATGGCGAACGTTTATTTAGCTAGAGATATCATTTTAGATCGCGATGTTGCCGTAAAAGTGTTACGTTTAGATTTTGCAAACGATGAACTATTTATTAAACGTTTTCGCCGCGAAGCACAAGCCGCAACAAGCTTAAACCATGAAAATATTGTCACGATTTATGATATCGGAGAAGATGACGGTATTTATTATATGGTTATGGAATATGTGCGTGGATGTACGTTAAAACAATATATTCAGCAACATGCTCCCCTCCCTGTGCAAGAAGTGTTGCGCATGATGGATCAATTAACAGGAGCAGTGGCTCACGCCCATCAAAACGGGGTCATTCATCGCGACATTAAGCCACAAAATATTTTGGTGGCAGAAGATGGAACATTAAAAATTACAGACTTCGGTATCGCGGTTGCTTTAAGTTCAACGACAATTACCCAAACGAATTCCGTTTTAGGCTCCGTTCATTATTTGTCGCCTGAGCAAGCTAAAGGTGGGATGGCGACGGAAAAATCGGATATTTATTCGCTCGGTATCGTCATGTTTGAACTATTAACAGGCCAATTGCCGTTCTCTGGCGAATCTGCTGTGGCGATTGTATTGAAACATTTGCAAACAGAAACACCGTCTGTGCGACGATGGAATCCGAATATTCCGCAAAGTGTAGAAAACATTGTGTTAAAAGCAACAGCAAAAAATTTGTTGCATCGCTACAATAGCGCATTAGACATGCAACAACATATTCGTACCGCTCTTTCACCGGAGCGTATGAACGAAGCGAAGTTTACGTTACCTATAGAAGACGATGATGAAGAGACGAAAATTATTCCAATTGTCAAATCGGCCGCTTCTCCTCCACAAGAAAGACAAGAAGACGTTGCTCCAAAGAAGAAGCGCCCGAAAAAATGGCTTGTTGCATGGACAGTGTTTCTTTTGTTGTTCATTAGTGCTGGGGTGAGTGCGGTCACATGGCTTCCAGATTTATTTTTTCCAAAAGATGTAACTGTGCCCGATGTCACAAACAAAAATTATGATGATGCGATTACACAATTGACGTCGTTAGGTTTGAAAATTGAAAAGACGGTTGAAGAAGAACACGATGATATTGCAGAAGGTTACGTCATTCGCACAAATCCAAAGGCTGGAAAAGTCGTAAAAGTAGGAACAGCGGTGACAATTTACAAAAGTATCGGAAAGAAAAAAATCGAGTTCAAAAATTATGTTGGTGAGCAAATCGCTGATGTCGAGCCACAATTACGAGCGGAAAAATATTTGCTTATCGATAAAAAGGAAGTGTATAGCGACGAACCTGCAGGAACGATCATTGAGCAATTTCCGCTTCCAGGTGAAAAAGTTGTGCCAGAAGAAACAGAAGTGCGTTTCACAGTAAGCCTTGGGCAAGAAAAAATTATTTTAAAAGACTTAACAGGATACACGGAAAAAAGTGTGCGCGATTATGCAGCAGACCAACAATTGTACGTGATCGTCAAACAGCAATATTCTGATACAGTCGAAAAAGGGCTCGTTATTTCTCAAACGCCACAAGCGAATGCAAGATTGGAAAAAGGGGCGACTGTTACGGTCGTTATTTCCCTCGGAAAAGAGCCGATCCAGACAAAGAAAGTCACTCAAGAAATTGACATTCCGTATGAACCGCCTGTTGATGTGAATGAACCAGTCATGGCAGAATTATATATTGAAGATGAAAACCATTCATTTGCTCAACCATACAAACGTTATCGCTTAACAAATGATGTAAAGGAACGTGTCGAATTTGTCATTCAACAAGGGAAACAAGGAAGATATCGCGTCGTTGTCAATGGCACGACAGTACGTGAAGGTATCGTTCCATATCCAACAACACCTTAAAGGAGGAAGGTATGGCAGAAGGAAAAATTATTAAAGCGCTAAGCGGTTTTTATTACGTATTAAGTGACGGTCAAGTATATCAATGTCGTGGTCGCGGAGTGTTTCGGAAGCGGAAAGTGACGCCGCTTGTCGGCGACTACGTTTCTTTTCAGGCGGAAAATGAACGAGAAGGCTACATATTAGATGTATTTGAGCGGAAAAATGAACTTGTTCGCCCGCCAATCGCAAATATTGATCAAGCGATTTTGGTGTTTTCAGCCGTCGAGCCGGATTTTAGCCCAGGATTACTTGACCGCTTTCTCGTACTCATTGAAGCAAAACATATTCGCCCCGTTATTGTTGTAAGCAAAATGGATTTAGTCGACGATGAAACGAAGCCGCGCATCGAACAATATATTCGCGACTACCGTCAAATTGGATATGACGTGTTAGAAGTATCTGTCAAGACGCGTGCAGGAGTTGACGTGTTATTGCCTTACTTGGAAGGAAAAGTGTCCGTATTTGCTGGGCAATCTGGTGTTGGGAAGTCGTCTTTACTCAATGCGTTACGTCCGGACTTACAGTTAAAAACAGGGGACATTTCCCATCATCTTGGACGTGGAAAACATACGACAAGACATGTTGAGTTAATCGAAATCGGAGGCGGTTTTGTCGCAGATACGCCGGGATTTAGCGCACTAGAATTCGATGAGATCGAACTCGAACAATTGCCGCTTTGCTTTCCAGATTTTGTAGCTAGAAGTGCCGATTGTAAGTTCCGCGGTTGTACGCATACAGCTGAGCCGAAATGTGCGGTGAAAGAGGCGTTAGCCTCGGGAGACATTCCTTCTTATCGTTACGAACATTACGTGAGCTTTATCGAGGAAATCAAAGAACGAAAGCCGAGGTATTAAACATGGTTAAAATTGCACCATCCATTTTATCTGCCAATTTCGCTAAACTTGGCGAAGAAATTATCGATGTTGAGCGTGGGGGAGCGGATTACATTCACGTCGATGTCATGGACGGGCATTTCGTCCCGAATATTACCATCGGCCCGCTCATCGTGGAAGCGATTCGACCTGTAACAACATTGCCGCTCGACGTTCATTTAATGATCGAACAACCCGATCGTTATATCCCGACGTTTGCGAAAGCAGGAGCAGACTATTTAACAGTACACGTTGAAGCGTGTCCGCATTTACATCGCACCATTCATCTCATTAAAGAACATGGTGTAAAAGCAGGAGTAGCGTTAAATCCGCATACACCGATTTCGCTGATTGAACATTTGGTTGAAGACATTGACCTCGTTTTATTTATGACGGTCAATCCGGGCTTTGGTGGACAATCATTTATTCCAGCCGTGCTCCCAAAAATTCATGCGTTTTCAACACTCATTCGCGAGCGTGGAATTTCTGTTGAAATTGAAGTCGACGGCGGTATTCAAGCTAAAACCGCAAAACTTTGTGTCGAAGCCGGAGCGAACGTTCTCGTTGCAGGATCAGCCATTTATAATCAAAAAGATCGTGCCAAAGCAATTCGCGCTATTCGCGAGGGTGTGTCATCTTGACACATCCTTCTTTCTTAGGAGGGGAGCCAATTGATTATTCATCTTGTAGCAGGAGGGCCAACAAGCTTTTTACCTTATTTGCAAGCATATGATGGAGAAGACGTATGTTGGGTAGGGGTAGATCGTGGCGTTTTATCGTTACTCGATGCGGGAATCATACCAAAACGAGCGTTTGGCGATTTTGACTCTATAGATGAACAAGAGTTACAACAATTAAAAAAAAAATTACCTCACATCGACATATGGCCAGCGGAAAAAGATCAAACAGATACAGACATTGCGCTTGATTGGGCGCTTGAACAACAAGCGACAAAAATTCGCGTGTTTGGAGGAACGGGGGGACGACTTGATCATTTATTCGGAAACGTCCAGCTTTTGTTTAAAGGAAAAGACGGACAAATTGAATTGATTGATCGTCAAAATGTCGTTACGCTTTACCGAAGCGGCGAACATATCGTAGAAAATGAAGGCGACTATTCGTATATTTCATTTATCCCAATGACTCCGATTCGTGCTTTAACGCTCCGCGGGTTTAAATATTCGCTCGATGCGCACGATATACAGCTCGGATCAACATTATGCGTAAGTAACGAACTCATCCATCATTTTGGTACTTTTTCGTTTACTGAAGGCATATTAATGATGATAAGAAGCAAGGATGAAAAATAACGCTTCGAGGTACGATTTGTGCGGAGATGAATATATTAGTAGAAGAGTGTGCACAGTAGGGGAGGGAATCATAGTGAAGTTTTATACGATTAAGTTGCCGAAGTTTTTAGGTGGAATTGTGCGAGCGATGTTAAATTCGTTCAAAAAAGGATAAAAAGCACCAAATGATTGGTGCTTTTTTCTATTACACACGTTCTACTTTTCCGGATTTTAATGCGCGAGCAGAAACCCAAACGCGCTTTGGCTTTCCGTCAACTAAAATGCGAACTTTTTGAAGGTTTGCTTTCCATGTGCGGCGGCTCGCATTCATTGCGTGAGAACGAGCGTTTCCGAATGATTTTTTCTTACCAGTCACAAAGCATTTTGCCATTTTGTTTCCCTCCTCACTTGCCAAACTACGTGCTCAAAACACTACTATAATTTATCATACATAAAAACGGATTGCAATACTTCCGACATACTCTTTCAAGAAAATAACCTTGACATCTGTTTTCTATTTCGGGTAAATATACTATGGGTAGGAACTTTTAAAAATAAGCCGAGTATAGTACAATGGCGTTAGCTACCTAACAAGAAAGGGGACTTGAGCGATGTCCATTGAATTACAAACGAAATACGGTCGTGTTGAAATTAGCAACGATGTCATTGCAGCAATTGCTGGAGGAGCCGCGGTCGATTGTTACGGCATTGTCGGCATGGCATCAAAAAATCAATTGAAAGATGGGATTGCTGAAATTTTACGTCGTGAAAATTTCGCAAAAGGTATTGTTGTTCGCCAAGAAAACGATGAAGTGCACATCGATTTATACGTCATCGTTAGCTACGGTACGAAAATCTCTGAAGTTGCCCATAACGTACAAACGAAAGTGAAGTATACGTTAGATAAAACGTTAGGTTTATCTGTTCATTCGATTAACATCTATGTTCAAGGGGTTCGTGTCACGAATCCGTAGTGAGGAGGAACTAGTCTGTGACAATGACAACATTAGATGGGAAACGCTTTGCACAAATGGTGTTGCAAGGCGCGACACATTTAGCGAACAATGCAAAAACAGTAGATGCATTAAACGTGTTTCCCGTTCCAGATGGGGATACAGGAACGAACATGAATTTGTCGATGACGTCTGGTGCGAAAGAAGTAAAAAATCACGTATCTGACCATATCGGAAAAGTGGCAGGTGCGCTAGCGAAGGGATTATTAATGGGCGCGCGCGGAAATTCAGGCGTCATTTTATCGCAATTATTCCGTGGATTTGCGAAAGCGATTGAACAAAAAAGCGAAATTAACAGCAAAGAGTTTGCGGCGGCGCTTGAAGCGGGTGTACAAACGGCATATAAAGCGGTCATGAAGCCAGTTGAAGGCACAATTTTAACCGTTGCAAAAGACGCAGCAAAGCGCGCAGTAGCTGTGGCGAAAAAAGAAACGGATATCGTCGTTGTGATGACGGAAGTGTTAAAAGAAGCAAAAGCATCGTTGAAGCGGACGCCTGATTTACTTCCTGTTTTAAAAGAAGTAGGTGTCGTCGACAGCGGTGGACAAGGCCTCGTATTTGTATATGAAGGATTTTTAGCTGCTTTAAAAGGTGAAACGATTGCAGAAACAGAAGCATTGTCAATGGAACAGCTCGTCCGCACAGAACATCATCGCAACGTTCAAAGTCATCTAAGTGCAGATGATATTGAATTTGGATATTGTACAGAATTTATGGTGAAATTTGAGCAAGATAAAGTAGCGAAACATCCGTTTCATGAAGATGCATTTCGTCAAGATTTAAGCCGCTTCGGTGATTCGCTCCTTGTCATTGCAGATGACGAATTAGTGAAAGTACACATTCATGCGGAGCAACCAGGTGAAGTGCTCACATACGCACAACGCTACGGGAGTTTAATTAACATTAAAATCGAAAACATGCGTGAACAGCATGCAAATATCGTTCACCAAGAGATGCAGCCGCCGAAAAAACAAGAGCGCATCCCATACGGCATCGTTGCGGTGGCGATGGGGGACGGCATTGCCGAATTATTTACAAGCATCGGTGCTCATGCGGTCATCGAAGGTGGACAAACGATGAATCCAAGCACAGAAGACATCGTGAAGGCAATTGAGGAAGTAAATGCCCAAACGGTATTTGTTTTGCCAAACAATAAAAATATTATTTTAGCAGCTCAACAAGCTGCTTCTGTCGCTTCATGTGATGTGGTCGTCATTCCATCAAAAACAGTACCACAAGGCATGACTGCTCTGCTTTCCTTTAACCCTTCTGCGACAAAAGAAGACAATGAGAAAGCGATGACGGAGGCGCTTGCTCGCGTAAAAACAGGACAAGTGACGTTTGCTGTACGCGATACAAATATTGATGGTGTCGAAATCGAAAAAGATGATTATATGGGAATTGCCGATGGAAAAATTGTCGTATCCGACAAAGAGCTTACGTATGTCGTTGAAACGTTACTTACACATATGGTTAGCGAGGAAGATGAGATTTTAACGATTCTCTTTGGAGAAGATGCGACAGAAGAACAACTCGCACACGTCGTTCAATTTGTCGAACAACAATTCCCGCATGTCGAAGTAGAAACGCATCAAGGTGGCCAACCGCTATATCCATTTATTTTTGCGATTGAATAAAGCGAGATCGCTATCATTCACATATGATGAAAGAAGGGGAGTGTTCCCCTTCTTTTTCATGAAGATGACAAAGGGGAGAACAAAACGTGAAATATCGCAGTGTATTTGACATTATCGGTCCGATTATGATCGGTCCGTCAAGTTCGCATACGGCAGGAGCGGTACGCATTGGCAAAGTAGCGCGCAATTTATTTGGGAGAAAGCCAGCATGGGCCGATATTTTCTTTTACGGTTCATTCGCTGAGACGTACAAAGGACACGGGACAGATGTTGCCATCGTTGGCGGCTTATTAAATTTTGATACGTTTGATGAACGAATGAAAACATCGTTACACATCGCCAAACAAGAAGATATTCGCATCACGTTTCATGAAGAAGAAGCGATTCCGCCTCACCCAAATACCGCAAAAATTCGTCTCGGCGACGAACAAGGCGAATTAGAGCTTGTCGGCATTTCAATTGGCGGTGGAAAAATTGAAATTATTGAGCTAAACGGTTTCGAACTAAAGCTTTCTGGTCATCACCCTGCCCTTTTAATTATGCATAACGATCGTTATGGAGCGATCGCAGGGGTCGCTAACGTGTTAGCGAAATATGCTATCAACATCGGTCACATGGAAGTCTCGCGGAAAGAAAAAGGAAAACAAGCGTTAATGACGATTGAAGTCGATCAAAATATTGACGATGCGATTGTCGAACAATTAAAAGCGCTACCACATATCATTGACGTAACAAAAATTGTCGAGTAAGCGCGGTGCAAAGGGGAGATAACGATGTTTCGAAATGTAGCAGAACTTGTGGAACGAGCGGAACGGGAACAAATAAAAATTGCTGAAGTGATGATTCGCCAAGAAATGGAAGTGACCGAGCGCAGTCGAGAGGATATCGTTGCGCAAATGGAGAAAAACTTACAAGTGATGGAACAAGCCGTCATACGCGGATTAGCAGGCGTTCGTTCGCATTCCGGGTTAACGGGCGGCGATGCGCCTCTTTTACAACAATATATTGCACGCGGTCAATTTTTATCGGGAGAAACGATTTTAGATGCCGTCAGCAAAGCGATGGCGACGAACGAAGTGAACGCGGCGATGGGAATGATTTGTGCTACCCCGACAGCAGGATCGGCTGGTGTCGTCCCAGGTACGTTATTTGCAGTGAAAGAAAAACTGAAGCCGACGCGTGAACAAATGGTTGAGTTTTTATTTACAGCTGGTGCGTTCGGATTCGTTGTTGCAAACAACGCATCGATTTCCGGGGCGGCAGGAGGTTGTCAGGCGGAAGTCGGCTCAGCAGCAGGCATGGCAGCGGCGGCGCTTGTCGAAATGGCTGGTGGTACACCAAGACAAGCGGCAGAAGCGATGGCGATCGCCTTAAAAAATATGCTTGGGCTCGTCTGTGACCCCGTTGCAGGGTTAGTGGAAGTACCGTGTGTGAAACGAAATGCGATCGGAGCAGCAAATGCGATGATTGCTGCTGATATGGCACTTGCTGGGATACAAAGTCGCATTCCGTGCGATGAAGTCATTGAAGCGATGTTCCGCATCGGTCAAACGATGCCTATTGCATTAAAAGAAACAGCACAAGGAGGGTTAGCGGCGACGCCGACCGCTCGTAAATTAGAAGCGAGCATTTTCGGCAAGCCGAATGAGAAACGTGAGTGACGTACTACAACAAACAGTCACAGCGATTAAAGGAATTGGAGAAGAGACGGCGGCTACGCTTTATGAGATGGGAATTCATACAATTGAACAACTGTTATATCATTTCCCTTTTCGTTATGAAGACTATCGCATGTGTTCATTAGAAGAAGCAAAGCACGATGAAAAAATAACGATTGTTGGCAAAGTATATAGCGAGCCTGTGCTGACGTACTATAGCCGAAAAAAGTCACGTTTAACGTTTCGTGTACTTGTGGACCGGTTTTTAGTGACCGCCGTTTGTTTTAACCAACCGTATTTGAAAAAGAAGCTTGCTTTACACGAAACGGTAACGATTACAGGCAAGTGGGATAAACATCGACAAACGATCACAGTGCAACAACTGCACACCGGGGAAATGAAACAGCAAAAAGAAATTGAACCGGTTTATTCAACGCGTGGCGATGTCACGGTGAAAGGTATGCGACGTTTTATTGCGCTCGCTTTGCAACAATACGGTGATGCGATTGTCGACCCGTTGCCGAACGAGTTGCTGCAAACATATCGGCTCATATCAAAACGTGATGCGATACGAGCTATTCATATGCCGCTTTCGCACGAGCAACTGAAACAAGCGCGGCGTCGTCTCGTTTATGAAGAGTTTTTACTTTTTCAATTAAAAATGCAAGCGTTGAAAAAATATCGTCGCGAACAGTCACCGGGCATTGCGCATCACTTTTCCGATGAGCAGCTTCATACTTTTATTCAGTCGCTTCCTTTTCCGTTAACGAACGCCCAACAGCGCGTTGTGCGTGAAATTGTGCAAGATTTAAAATCACCATACCGCATGAATCGCCTATTACAAGGCGATGTCGGTTCGGGAAAAACAGTCGTTGCTGCTATTGTATTATACGCAGTGTATTTATCAGGGTATCAAGGAGCGTTAATGGTACCGACAGAAATTTTAGCTGAGCAACATGCTGAATCACTTTGTTCGCTACTTGCACCGATGGGCATTCGTGTCGAACTGTTGACGAGTTCGGTAAAAGGAAAAAGGCGTAAACAGCTACTCGAAAAACTCGCAGCAGGCGACGTTCACATTGTTGTCGGTACGCACGCGCTCATTCAAGACGATGTCAATTTTGCGAAACTTGGTGTTGTCATCACAGATGAACAACATCGTTTTGGTGTCGAACAGAGACGTATTTTACGTGAAAAAGGCCAATCACCCGATGTATTATTTATGACGGCGACACCTATTCCACGCACGCTTGCGATTACGGCCTTTGGAGAAATGGACGTGTCCGTCATTGATGAAATGCCAAAAGGAAGAAAAAAAATTGAAACATATTGGGTAAAACATGATATGCTTGAACGTGTATTTCAATTTATTGCTAAACAAGTCGATGCAGGTCATCAAGCATACATCATTTGCCCGCTCATTGAAGAATCAGAAAAACTTGATGTTCAAAACGCCATTGATGTGCATGCGATGCTGACGCACTATTATAAAGGACGTTATCGCATTGGATTGATGCACGGTCGTTTATCTTCAGAAGAAAAAGAAGAAGTGATGCGCGCCTTTAGCGCAAACGACATCCATATTTTAGTTTCTACAACGGTTGTTGAGGTCGGCGTAAACGTTCCAAATGCAACGGTCATGGTGATTTACGATGCGGATCGTTTCGGTCTTGCCCAACTTCACCAGTTGCGCGGGCGCGTTGGGCGCGGACAAGCGCAGTCGTACTGTATTTTAGTCGCCGATCCAAAATCAGAAACCGGAAAAGAGCGAATGCGCATTATGACAGAAACAAACGACGGCTTTGTATTGTCTGAAAAAGATTTAGAGCTGCGTGGACCGGGCGACTTTTTCGGAACGAAGCAAAGCGGCATGCCTGAGTTTCGCCTTGGCGATCTTGTTCACGATTATCGCATTTTAGAAGTGGCGCGACAAGATGCAGCGCGCCTCATTACTTCGCCTTCGTTTTGGCGCCATGAAACATATGCGCTACTTCGTGAACATTTACAACAATCGGGCGTTTTAAACGGCGAAAAATTAGATTAAAAGTTGTTGAAATGTCACTTTGGGTGTTATATACTACTATTAGTACCTAGTAATAATTCGGATGGTGGATCGAACATGAGAAGAAATAAACGAGAACGGCAACGATTACTGCAAGCAACGATTGAAGAAAATCCTTTTATTACGGATGAACAGCTTGCCGAAAAATTTTCAGTCAGCATTCAAACGATCCGCCTCGATCGCCTAGAACTATCGATTCCGGAGTTGCGCGAGCGCATTAAACATGTCGCTGAACGCACATTCGCTGACGAAGTAAAGTCGTTGCCTATTGAAGAAGTCATCGGGGAAATTATTGATATGCAATTAGATGAAAGTGCGATTTCGATTTTTGATGTCAAACAAGAACATGTATTTAAACGTAATCAAATTGCACGAGGGCATCATTTATTTGCCCAAGCGAATTCGCTCGCTGTAGCAGTTATTGATGATGAACTCGCATTAACGGCAAAGGCGAACATTCGTTTTATGCGCCCTGTCAAAGAAGGCGAGCGCGTCGTCGCCAAAGCGAAAGTGAAAAATTTAAACGAAAATGGGCGCACCGTCGTCGAAGTAAATAGTTACGTAGGACAAGAACTTGTTTTTCAAGGAGAATTTCATATGTATCGCTCAAACGTTGTTAAAAAGGACGGAGAAGAAAGATGAAAATCGCGATCGATGCCATGGGAGGCGATCACGCACCGAAAGAAGTCGTGATCGGTGCACAAAAGGCGATTGAGCACTTTCCAGATATCGAAATTACGCTTGTCGGGAATGAGACGCTCATTCGCCCGTACATAACAAATGATGAACGACTATCCATTATTCATACCGAACAAGTGATTGAAGCAACAGATGAGCCAGTCCGTGCTGTTCGCCGCAAAAAAGAGGCGTCCATGGTATTAATGGCAAACGAAGTAAGTGAAGGACGTGCAGATGCGTGCATTTCTGCAGGGAATACGGGCGCTTTAATGGCTGCAGGGTTGTTTATCGTCGGCCGTATTGATGGCATTGATCGTCCTGCGCTTGCGCCGACGTTGCCAACGATTGATGGAAAAGGATTTGTATTGTTAGATGTTGGAGCAAACGTTGATGCTCGTCCAGAACATTTATTGCAATATGCGCTCATGGGTGCGGCATACGCTGAAAAAGTGCGTGGCATTAGTCGCCCACGCATCGGTTTATTAAATGTCGGAACAGAGGATCAAAAAGGAAATGAATTAGCAAAAAAGGCGTTTCAACTCATACAACAGACGTCGTTAAACTTTGTCGGAAACGTGGAAGCGCGCGACTTATTAGAAGGAGTAGCGGATGTCGTTGTTACTGACGGGTTTACCGGCAACGTCGCGCTAAAAACGATCGAAGGAACGGCAATCGCTGTTTTCTCAATGTTAAAATCAGCATTGACAAGCAATGTCGTTAGCAAAATGGCGGCGCTTGCATTGAAACCACAGCTTATGCAATTGAAGAAAAAAATGGATTATGCAGAATATGGTGGTGCAGCACTGTTCGGTTTACGAGCACCAGTCATTAAAGCACATGGCTCATCCGATGCTCACGCTATTTTTCATGCGGTACGCCAAGCGCGCGAAATGGTTGCCAATGACGTTGTACAAACGGTGAAACAATCCGTAGCTGAAATAAAACAATAAGAGGTGGCATGATGGGGAAAATCGCATTTATTTTTCCAGGACAAGGTTCACAAACGGTCGGCATGGGGAAAGAATGGGCGGAAAAAGATGAAGCAGTAGCTGCTGTTTTTCGCCAAGCGGATGAACGATTGCAAATTTCTTTGTCACAGCTCATTTTTGAAGGTCCACAAGACATATTAACAAAAACTGAAAATGCCCAACCGGCATTATTAACGACAAGCATCGCATTTTTGCAAAAAGTAAAAGAAGCAGGGATTGCTCCACATTATGTCGCAGGACATAGTCTCGGAGAATATAGCGCGCTCGTTGCGGCATCTGTGTTGTCGTTTTCCGACGCTGTATATGCGGTACGCAAGCGCGGAGAATTGATGGAAAAGGCAGTGCCGTCAGGACAAGGAACGATGGCTGCGGTGCTTGGTATGGATGAAGCGTTATTGCAACAAGTTGTCGATGAAGTATCAACGGAATCATCACCTGTTCAATTAGCAAACTTAAACTGTCCGGGACAAATTGTCATTTCAGGGGCAAAAGAAGCGGTCGAGCGAGCATCGCAACTTGCAAAAGAAAAAGAGGCGAAGCGGATCATTCCACTTGAAGTAAGCGGGCCGTTTCATTCCGTTTTAATGAAGCCAGCAGCACAACAGTTTTCAGCGGTGCTTAACACATTGTCGTTTCAACTAAGTAAAGTGCCTGTCATTTCGAACGTGACGGCTGAGCCGATGACAGATCCGACGGAAATCAAACATCGTCTCGTTGAACAATTGTATTCGCCAGTTCGTTGGGAGCAATCTATACAAACGATGATTGATTTAGGTGTAGATACGTTTATTGAAATCGGTCCTGGAAAAGTATTAAGCGGTCTTGTGAAAAAAATAAACCGTCATGTCAACGTCTATTCGATTTTTGATGAAGCTTCGTTTATAGCGACGGTGGCTGCGGTGAAAGGGGAATAAAGATGGAAGGAAAAGTAGCGATTGTGACAGGAGCGTCACGTGGCATTGGGCGCGAAATTGCTTTGCATCTCGCTCGTCTTGGCGCAAAAGTAGCGGTCAATTATGCGGGAAGTGAAACGAAAGCAAATGAAGTTGTCGCTCAAATTGTCGAGCATGGTGGCGAAGCGTTCGCTGTACAGGCGGATGTCGCAAACAGCGAAGCGGTCGAGCGCATGGTGAAAGAAGTGCTTGAGCGTTGGGGGCGCGTCGATATTTTAGTTAACAATGCAGGCATTACGCGCGACAACTTGCTTATGCGCATGAAAGAAGAAGAATGGGATGCGGTCATTAATACGAACTTAAAAGGTGTCTTTTTATGTACAAAAGCGGTGACGCGTCCAATGATGAAACAACGATACGGTCGAATTGTAAACGTGGCGTCCATTGTCGGCGTAAGCGGTAATCCTGGGCAAGCAAACTATGTTGCTGCAAAAGCAGGTGTCATCGGGCTAACAAAAACAGCCGCAAAAGAGCTTGCGAGCCGAAACATTACGGTAAATGCCGTTGCGCCTGGATTTATTACGACAGATATGACCGATCAATTAAGCGAAGATGTGCGCCAAGCGATGCTGCAACAAATTCCGCTCGCTCGCTTTGGAAATCCACAAGATATTGCGCATGTCGTAGCGTTTCTCGTCTCAGATGGGGCAAGCTATATGACAGGGCAAACGATTCATGTTGATGGCGGCATGGTCATGTAAAAATTCGTTTTATTTTCTGATATAATTCAGTATAATGACTTGAGGGGAGGTGAATAAAATGGCAGATGTGTTCGAGCGTGTAACGAAAATTATTGTTGATCGCCTTGGTGTTGAGGAGTCACAAGTAACGCTTGAATCTTCATTTAAAGAAGATTTAGGAGCAGATTCGCTTGATGTCGTTGAGCTTGTTATGGAATTAGAAGATGAATTTGATATGGAAATTTCAGATGAAGAGGCGGAGAAAATTGTTACTGTCGGTGACGCAGTAAACTACATAAAAAGCCGTCTATCATAATAAGTAAAGTCCCGTTTTGTAAGCGGGGCTTTCTATGCTTTTTACGTTTATAGTTGGGGGTTCATATGCATGTCGAAGCAACGACCGTACGTGAAATTTAAACAGTTTCAAGAACAAATCGGCATTTTTTTTCGCAATGAGAAATTGCTTATTCAAGCATTTACCCATTCATCATATGTGAATGAGCATCGGAAGCGGCTACATGAAGATAATGAGCGCCTTGAATTTTTAGGAGATGCTGTTCTTGAATTGACCGTTTCTCAATATTTATTTGAACAGTTTCCACAAATGAGCGAAGGGGAGCTAACGAAATTGCGCGCAGCGATTGTTTGTGAACCATCGCTCGTTACGTTCGCTCATGCGTTATCGTTTGGCGATCTCGTCTTGCTCGGAAAAGGAGAAGAGCTAACAGGAGGGCGCATGCGTCCGTCGTTGTTAGCGGACGTGTTTGAAGCGTTTATCGGGGCACTTTATTTAGATCAAGGGATTGAAGCAGTCGTACAATTTTTAGAGAAAACGATGTTCCCGAAAATTCGCCAAGGTGCTTTTTCTCATGTGATGGATTACAAAAGTCAACTGCAAGAACTTGTACAACGTGATGGCAGCGGAGTTTTAGAATATAAAATTTTACAAGAAAAAGGTCCTGCCCATAATAAAGAATTCGTATCGCGCGTATCGTTAAATGGCGAAGAGCTTGGCATTGGAGTCGGGCGCTCGAAAAAAGAGGCAGAGCAACGCGCCGCACAAATGGCATTAGCTAAGCTAAAACAATTACAACAAGGCTGATCCGGTGCGAAAGGACAGCCTTGTTTACTGTCACATCTTTAGATAAAGGGGGATATATGTGTTCCTCAAACGTTTAGAAGCTATCGGATTTAAATCTTTTGCAGATCGCATTTCTATCGACTTTGTTCCGGGTATGACGGCAATTGTCGGTCCGAACGGAAGCGGGAAAAGCAACATTACAGATGCGATTCGTTGGGTGCTCGGGGAACAATCGGCGAAGTCGCTTCGCGGAGCAAAAATGGAAGACGTCATCTTCTCAGGAAGTGAATCGCGAAAACCGTTAAATGTCGCTGAAGTGACGCTAACGCTCGACAATAGCGATCAATTTTTGCCGCTCGAATACGAAGAAGTAAGCGTCACAAGACGCGTCTATCGCTCAGGCGATAGTGAATTTTTTATTAACAAGCAACCTTGTCGCTTAAAAGATATTGTCGATTTGTTTATGGATTCAGGTGTCGGACGCGAAGCTTTCTCAATCATTAGCCAAGGAAAAGTAGAAGAAATTTTAAGTAGTAAAGCAGAAGATCGGCGCATGATTTTTGAAGATGCGGCAGGTGTGTTAAAATATAAAATGAGGAAAAAAAAGGCTGAACACAAGCTGAGTGAAACAGAAGATCATTTGCAGCGCGTGCAAGATATTTTACATGAATTAAACCAACAGCTTGAGCCGTTGAAACAACAAGCGTCGATTGCGAAAGAATATATTGAGAAAAAAGAACAATTACAGACGTATGAAGTCGGCTTAATCGTCTATGAAATTGAACAGCTACATGAAAAGTGGGAAGCGCTTAAAGCACAACTCGCTTTACATGAACAAAACGAGATGGAACTAGCGACAACGTTACAGAAAGAAGAAGCACATATCGCTCAGTTGCGCCATGAACTGACAGCGCTTGATGAATCGATTGACGGCTTACAACAAGTGTTATTGCTTGTGAGTGAAGGGCTCGAAAAAATGGAAGGGAAAAAACAATTATTAAAAGAGCGAAAAAACAATGCTCATAAGCAACAACAACAAATCGAACAGACGATCGCGCAACTTGCTGAGCGCGAACGCATACTGGAAGCGACGATTGCCGAAAAAAAGAAGTTGCTTCAACAGCTTCAAACAGATGTGCGGATGCTTCAAACACAATTAAAAGAACAAAATAATGTCCTTTCCGCTTACGGTCCAAAAGCGGAGGCGGAAATTGAGCGATTAAAAAGCGAATATATTGATCTCGTTCATGAGCAAGCGACGTTAAAAAATGAACGGATGCATATCGAGACACAGCTACAAAAAAACGAAGAAAAACAACGGCAACTCATCGCTGCAAACGATGAACATATTCAAGCATACGAGCACATCGTCGAACAATGGGAGCAAAAACAACAACTCATTCAAAAACTACAAGAGCGCATCAATAAGCAAGAACAAACGCTTCAAGCAGAAGAACACCAATTAACGATGCGAAAAGAACAATATCGCAAAAAAGAAGTAACGTTATACGAAGCATATCAATATGTACAAAAAATAAAATCAAAAAAAGAAATGCTTGAAGCGATGCAACAAGAGTACGCCGGATTTTTCCAAGGCGTAAAAGAAGTGTTAAAAGCGAAAGATCGCCTCTTAGGCATTCATGGAGCAGTCGTTGAGCTGATGACGGTGCCTTCAGAGCTAGAGACAGCGATCGAAGTAGCGCTTGGAGGAGCTGCGCAACATATTGTTGTGGAAAATGAACAAAGCGCTCGCGCAGCCATTCAATTTTTAAAGCAAAATAAATATGGGCGGGCGACATTTTTGCCGCTCAACGTCATTCAACGAAAAACGCTTCCTTCATCGGTGCGTGCGGACATTGCCAAACATCCAGCTTACGTGGGTGTCGCTTCCGATTTAATTTCATATGACGCAACGTACGAACAAATTATGACAAACATTCTTGGAACGGTCATTATTACACGCGATTTAAAAGGGGCAAATGAGCTTGCACGCCAATTGCAATATCGTTACCGTCTCGTCACGCTTGAAGGAGACGTTGTGAATCCTGGTGGAGCGATGACGGGGGGAACGGTAAATAAACAGACAAGTTCGTTATTAAGTCGTGCCCGTGAGCTAGAAGAAGTGATAGCAAACTGGCGCGATGCTGAGCGAAAAACGCTAGAGCTTGAACAGCTCGTGCAACGCGAAAAAGAAGCGATTGCAAAGGCTGAGCAAAAACGAACAGCGCTTTATACCGAACTAGAAGCGAGCCGTATGGCGCTACAAGAAGAAAAAAGCGCATGGATGGAACTCGATCTTCACAAAAAGCATATGGACGAGCGACTCGCTGTATATCGTTATGAACGACAAACGCTTGAAGAAGAAAAGCAAGAGCTTACTGCTCGCCTTCATCATGTTGTGCAATTGCTTGAGACGCTCGAGCAAAAAATTGCCGACATTGACGAACAAGTCAAGCAATGGACAGAGAAAAAACAAATCGAGCAACAATCGAAAGAACAAATGCAAGAACAGCTTACCGCTTTGAAAGTGGCGCTCGCCGAAAAGCAAGAACATGTGAGAAACGAAGAGCAACACGTGCGCCGACTCATCGAAGAATGGGAAGAAACAAAGCGAACTCGTGCACAAATGGAGCATGAGCGCAACCAACTTCTCTATCATATGAATGAACAAACGGAAGATGAGCAACAACTCGAACGAATATGCGAAGAAAAAATGAAGCAAAAAGAAGAAACGATTCAGCTCATCGCAAGCCGACGTGAACAGCGACTAGACTATCAAACGAAGCTTGAACAGTTCGAAAAAGAAATAAAAGAATTGAAACGTCAACATAAACAACTAACCGATACGTTAAAAGACGAAGAAGTGAAGCTCGCTCGCTTTGATATGGAGCTTGATCACCTGCTAAACAAACTTCGCGAAGAATATAAATTGTCATTTGAAGCTGCAAAAGAAGCGTTTCCACTAACAATTCCAGCGCAAGAAGCGCGGAAAAAAGTAAAACTCATTCAACTCGCCATCGACGAGCTTGGAACGGTCAACCTTGGAGCGATTGAGGAATATGAACGAGTGTCAGAGCGTCATCGCTTTTTAACGGAACAAAAAGAAGATTTACAGCGAGCGAAAGATACATTGTATCAAGTCATTGACGAAATGGACGATGAAATGAAACGAAGATTTGCGACGACGTTTGAACAAATTCGCGCTCAATTTGCTCGTGTGTTCGTCGAATTGTTTGGAGGAGGCAAGGCGGATTTGCAACTGACGGATCCGAGCGACTTGCTTCATACCGGCGTCGATATTGTTGCCCAACCGCCAGGAAAAAAACTACAACATTTAAGCTTATTATCAGGCGGTGAGCGGGCGTTGACGGCGATTGCTCTTTTATTTGCTATTTTAAACGTTCGCCCTGTTCCGTTTTGCGTGCTCGATGAAGTAGAAGCCGCACTCGATGAAGCAAACGTGCAACGATATGCGAAATATTTGAAAAAATTTAGCAGCGAAACGCAATTTATCGTCATTACGCATCGAAAAGGAACGATGGAAGAAGCGGATGTACTATACGGAGTAACGATGCAACAATCAGGTGTATCGAAACTTGTTTCCGTTCGACTCGAAGAAGCAGCTGAAAGGAAAGGATGAAAAACGATGAGCTTTTTTAAAAAATTAAAAGAAAAAATTGCAAAACAAGCGGATACCGTAACGGAAAAGTTTAAGCGCGGCTTAGAAAAAACGCGCGACTCATTCGCTGGAAAAGTAAATGATTTAATCGCTCGTTATCGGAAAGTGGACGACGAGTTTTTTGAAGAGCTAGAAGAAATTTTAATTGCTTCAGACGTCGGTGTTGCAACGGTGATGGATTTTATTGATGAGTTGAAAATGGAAGTAAAACGCCGCAACATTCAAGATCCAAAAGAAATGTATAGCGTCATTTCCGAAAAACTCATTGACATATATCAAGCAAGCGGGGACGAAACGACAGAACTAAACATTCAGCCAAACGGTTTAACGGTCATTTTATTCGTCGGTGTCAACG
The DNA here is from genome assembly GCF_001418025.1 of Anoxybacillus suryakundensis. NCBI lineage: Bacteria > Bacillati > Bacillota > Bacilli > Caryophanales > Anoxybacillaceae > Anoxybacillus > Anoxybacillus suryakundensis. The sequence goes on along the minus strand of NZ_LIOK01000007.1, from coordinate 134,567 downwards.
GTGTCGGAAAAACAACGACAATTGGAAAGTTGGCATACAAATTAAAAAACGAAGGAAAAAAAGTGATGCTTGCTGCAGGCGATACGTTCCGTGCCGGTGCGATTGAACAGCTTGAAGTATGGGGCGAGCGCGTTGGCGTCGAAGTGATTAAACAATCGGCAGGCTCAGATCCTGCTGCGGTCATGTACGATGCCATTCAAGCAGCAAAATCACGAAACGTTGACATTTTATTGTGCGACACTGCTGGGCGCTTACAAAATAAAGTGAATTTAATGAAAGAGCTAGAAAAAGTGAAGCGCGTCATTGAACGGGAAGTGCCGGGCGCACCGCATGAAGTGTTGCTTGTGTTAGATGCAACGACAGGACAAAATGCGATGAGCCAGGCGAAAACGTTTAAAGAAGCAACGAACGTTACCGGCATTGTGCTCACGAAATTAGATGGAACAGCCAAAGGTGGCATTGTGTTAGCGATCCGCCATGAGTTAAACATTCCGGTGAAGTTTGTTGGTTTAGGAGAAAAAATGGACGACTTAGAGCCGTTTAACGCTGAACAATTCGTGTACGGATTATTTTCAACGTTTATGGAACGAGAAGAGACGCAAGGAGAATGACTTGACAGCATCGGCTAAAACATATACACTAAAGTCATGTAAAGGCGTTTCACTTAACAGGGGGGAGTTTCATGCTAGAAAAAACAACGAGAATGAACTATTTATACGATTTTTATCAATCGTTGTTGACGCCGAAGCAACGGAACTATATGTCCCTTTATTACTTAGACGATTACTCCCTCGGTGAAATTGCCGAAGAGTACGAAGTGAGTCGTCAAGCTGTATATGATAACATTAAACGAACGGAAGCGATGCTAGAAGATTATGAGCAAAAGCTATTGCTCTTTCAAAAGTTTCAGCAACGGCACAAGCTATTACATCGATTAAAAGCGCATATAGCCGAACGCTATCCGAACGATGAAGAGTTGATGAGGATCGTTGTGGAGTTGGAGAAATTAGAGTAGGGGGCGGTAACGATGGCATTTGAAGGATTGGCCGACCGTCTGCAACATGTCATGAATAAAATTCGTGGCAAAGGCAAAGTCACGGAAGCCGATGTAAAGGAAATGATGCGCGAAGTGCGGCTAGCGCTATTAGAAGCGGATGTCAATTTTAAAGTCGTCAAAGACTTTGTAAAAAAAGTAAGCGAGCGAGCTATCGGACAAGAGGTAATGAAAAGCTTAACCCCAGGACAGCAAGTCATTAAAGTCGTGAAAGAAGAATTGACGGAGCTGATGGGGGGAGAAAACAGCAAAATTGCCGTAGCGAGCCGTCCGCCAACGGTCGTTATGATGGTCGGTTTGCAAGGGGCAGGGAAAACGACAACGACGGGGAAATTAGCAAACTTATTGCGCAAAAAACATAACCGTAAACCGTTGCTCGTCGCAGCTGACATTTATCGCCCAGCAGCGATCAAGCAGCTTGAGACGTTAGGCAAACAGCTGAACATTCCTGTGTTTTCGCTTGGCGATCAAGTGAGCCCGATTGAAATTGCTAAGCAAGCAATCGCAAAAGCAAAAGAAGAACATCATGATTACGTATTAATCGATACCGCAGGGCGATTGCACATTGACGAAGCGCTCATGGACGAATTAAAACAAATCAAAGAAGTGACGAAACCCGATGAAATTTTCCTCGTCGTCGATGCGATGACAGGACAAGATGCGGTCAACGTCGCGCAAAGCTTTAACGAACAGCTTGGGCTAACGGGCGTCATTTTGACAAAACTCGACGGTGATACGCGCGGCGGAGCAGCATTATCGATTAAAGCAGTCACGAACACGCCAATTAAATTTGTCGGTATGGGCGAAAAACTCGATGCGCTTGAGCCGTTTCATCCGGAGCGGATGGCATCGCGTATTTTAGGGATGGGCGATGTGTTGACGCTCATCGAGAAAGCGCAAGCGGCCGTCGATGAAGAAAAAGCAAAAGAGCTCGAGCAAAAAATGCGCACCGCATCATTTACACTTGACGACTTTTTAGAACAGCTTGGGCAAGTGCGTAAACTCGGCCCGCTCGATGAAATTTTAAAAATGCTTCCGGGTGCAAACAAAGTAAAAGGCTTAAACAACTTACAAATTGACGAAAAACAAATTAGCCGCGTTGAAGCGATCATTCGTTCGATGACAAAAGAAGAAAAAATGAATCCAGACATCATTAACTCAAGTCGCAAAAAGCGAATTGCCAAAGGAAGCGGAACGACAGTTCAAGACGTCAATCGGTTGTTAAAACAGTTTGACGAAATGAAAAAAATGATGAAAATGATGACAACAATGCCAAAAGGGAAAAAGAAAGGATTCCGCTTCCCGTTCATGTAAACAAAATAACGGTGTTAAGAAAAAACACTTTACAAACAAAACGTTTATTGCTAATATACTATCTTGTGTGAAATATTTTCGGAGGTGCTATGATCATGGCAGTAAAAATTCGTTTAAAACGTATGGGTGCAAAAAAATCACCATTCTATCGTATCGTTGTTGCAGACTCTCGTTCTCCACGTGACGGTCGTTTCATCGAAACAATCGGCACATACAATCCGTTAACAGAGCCTGCAGAAATTAAAATTAACGAAGAACTTGCATTAAAATGGTTGCAAAACGGTGCAAAACCATCTGACACGGTGCGCAACTTGCTTTCAAAACAAGGAATTTTAGAAAAATTCCACAACTTAAAGTACGGAAAGTAATATATGAAGACGTTGCTTGAGACAATTGTTCGGTCACTTGTCGATCATCCGGAATGCGTCGTCATTCGCGAAACGGAACAACAACAGTCGATCACATATGCGATTGCGCTTCACCAAGAAGACGTTGGAAAAGTGATCGGAAAAAACGGGCGAATGATTCAAGCCATTCGCACCGTTGTTCAAGCAGCAAATGAGTCGAAGAAGCGAATAGACGTACGCATCGAAGAGTAAGGGAGAGGGAGACACCTCCCCTTTTTTCGTTCAGAAAGGCGGTGCGCCATGAAAATCATTCAAACGATTGAAGTGAAGCAACGATTGACAGAAAAAAGCAAGCAACAACTTATGCAACAATTTACAAAACAAAAACAGCAACTTGAACAACAATGTGAACAGCTCATCTTTGAACAAAAACGAATGGAAAAGCAAACATCCTTTCCATCGAAACAAATTAAAGAAAAGTTTGAACGAGAAATGCAAGTTCGCCGTCAAAAAATAGCGGAACTTGATTTCCTGCTCGAACAATTGCGCATATTACCGATAGGGAGCGAAATAAAAGAACGAGAGGTAGAGGCGATCATCGACATTCATATCGGTGCGCGTTGGACGCCTCAAAAAACGATTGTTATTGAAGATGGAATCGTTGTCGATATACGCGAGGAGTGATCGTTGTGAAATGGTTTCATGTCGGAAAAATTGTCAATACGCATGGCATTCGCGGTGAAGTGCGCGTCATTTCACGCACAGATTTTGCAGAAGAGCGGTATAAAGTCGGAAATGTGCTATATATTTTTATGGAAAACAAGCCGCCAATTGAAGTCAAAGTGGCGAGCCATCGGGTTCATAAGACGTTTGATTTATTAACGTTTGAAGGATACGACAACATTAACTTAGTCGAACAGTTTAAAGGGGCAATCATTAAAGTACCAGAAACCCAATTACAACCGCTTAACGAAGGAGAATATTATTTTCACGAAATTATCGGTTGTACAGTCGTGACCGAAGATGGTGAAACGATTGGCGAAGTAAAAGAAATCCTAACACCAGGCGCTAATGACGTATGGGTCGTCAAACGAAAAAAAGGTGGGGATGTGTTAATCCCATACATTGCAGATGTCGTCAAACAAGTCGATGTAGAAAACAAAACGATTACGATTCATGTGATGGAAGGACTGCTTGACGAATGAAAATTGATGTGCTCACCTTATTTCCAACAATGTTTACTGGTGTGTTCAACGAGTCAATTTTAAAGCGCGCACAAGAAAAAGGAGCGGTCACGTTTCAACTCGTCAATTTTCGTGAATTTGCCGATAATAAACATCAAACGGTAGACGACTATCCTTACGGCGGGGGCGCAGGCATGGTATTAAAACCGCAACCGATTTTCGATGCTGTCGATCATTTAACGAAACAAAGCGACCATCGTCCGCGCATTATTTTACTTTGTCCACAAGGTGAACGTTACACGCAAAAAAAAGCAGAGGAACTTGCTAAAGAACAGCATATCATTTTTATTTGCGGACATTATGAAGGCTACGACGAGCGCATTCGTGAGCATCTTGTCACAGACGAAATTTCCATTGGAGATTATGTCTTAACAGGCGGAGAACTCGCAGCGATGGTCGTCATCGACAGCGTTGTTCGTCTGCTTCCTGGTGTGCTTGGCAATGAACATTCGCCCGTACACGATTCGTATAGCTCTGGCTTGCTTGAGCATCCACATTATACACGCCCTGCCGATTTTCGTGGCATGAAAGTACCAGATGTTCTTCTTTCAGGTAATCACCGTTTAATTGAAGAGTGGCGTCAAAAAGAATCGTTGCGCCGCACATGGCTGCGCCGGCCAGACTTGCTGGAGACGTATGAACTAACGGAACAACAAAAAAAATGGATTGAACAATGGGAAAAAAATAAGCGGTAACTCTTGCATCCGGTACATCTTTATGCTAGTATAAACGTTGTGACTTACGTCGCACGTAAAACGATGTTCCGCTGCTATGAACGATAAACATAGGCATGAGCATCTGTTGGAAGGAGATGAAGATGATGCATCATTTAATTCAAGAAATTACAAAAGAACAACTACGTAACGATCTTCCTGAATTCCGCCCTGGTGACACAGTGCGCGTTCACGTGAAAGTTGTTGAAGGAAACCGTGAACGTATCCAAGTATTTGAGGGCGTGGTTATCAAGCGTCGTGGTGGTGGAATTAGCGAAACATTTACAGTTCGTAAAGTATCTTACGGTGTAGGTGTTGAGCGTACATTCCCATTACACACGCCGAAGATTGCTAAATTAGAAGTTGTTCGTCGCGGTAAAGTTCGTCGCGCGAAATTGTATTACTTGCGTCAACTCCGCGGTAAAGCAGCACGCATCAAAGAAATCATCTAACAAACGAAATGATTGCGAGGAGCTTGATCATCAAGCTCCTTTTTCAACATGTATCATATAGGTGGGAGAAGGATGGAAAAACAAAAAAACGAATGGTTTGAATGGTTGAAAGCAATTTTGATTGCCGTAGCGTTAGCAGGAGGCATTCGCTACTTTATTTTTGCCCCGATTATCGTTGAAGGGGAGTCGATGATGCCGACGTTACATAACCAAGACCGGATGATCGTTAATAAAATGGCATACAAAATTGGCGAACCAGAACGATTTGATATTATTGTGTTTCACGCCGAAGAAGGAAAAGATTATATTAAACGCGTCATTGGGTTGCCAGGCGATCGGATCGAATATAAAAACGATACGTTATACGTCAACGGAAAGCCTTACAAAGAACCTTACTTAGATGAGGAGAAAAAACAACTGTTTGATGGCCCATTAACGGAGTCGTTTACACTCGAAGAACTATGGGGACAAAAAACGGTTCCAGAAGGTCATTTATTTGTGCTTGGGGATAATCGTCGGTATAGTAAAGATAGTCGCCATATTGGATTTATTCCGATGGAAAAAGTCGTAGGCAAAACGTCGGTCGTCTATTGGCCTCTTTCTGATGCTCGCATTGTTGAATAACATAATAAAAGTAGGTGGCAACGATGACGATTCAATGGTTCCCTGGCCACATGGCAAAAGCGAAACGGGAAGTAACAGAAAAGCTAAAGCTCATTGATATCGTATTTGAACTAGTGGACGCCCGCATCCCTATTTCATCGCGCAATCCGCTAATTGATGAAATTGTGGCGAACAAACCGCGCATCATGTTATTAAATAAAGCCGATATGGCTGATCCAGACGTCACAAAACAATGGATTGACTTTTTCGCTGCGCAACAAATTGAAGCGCTTCCGATCGACTCACAAAGCGGAACAGGCGTCAAACAAATTGTAGCAGTAGCAAAAGAGCGGTTACGCCCAAAATTTGAAAAAATGCTTGCCAAGGGGATTAAACGTCCACGGGCGATGCGTGCGTTAATTGTCGGCATTCCAAACGTCGGAAAATCAACGCTTATTAACCGACTCGCAGGAAAACATATCGCCAAAACAGGCGATACCCCGGGAGTGACGAAAGCGCAACAATGGATTAAAGTCGGCAAGGAGCTTGAGCTACTCGATACACCAGGGATTTTATGGCCGAAATTTGAAGATGAAGAAGTCGGATTAAAGCTTGCGACGACGGGAGCGATTAAAGATACGATTTTAAATTTGCAAGACGTTGCTGTTTATGCGTTACGTTTTTTAGCTATTTATTATCCCGATCGTTTAAAAGAACGATATGTGCTTTCGCATATTCCAGAGGACATCGTTCAACTATTTGACGAAATCGGAAAAAAGCGTGGCTGTTTAGCTGTCGGTGGCGTCGTCGACTACGATAAAGTCGCTGAGCTTGTGTTGCGCGATATTCGTACAGAAAAATTAGGCCGACTTAGTTTTGACCGCCCGTAAGGTTCGCATAAGCGAGCCTTTATTTTTTTGTTTATTTGTCGATATAAGGTGTAAGGAGTGATGACGGTGAATATACAAGAAATAAAAAAAAGGCTACAAACGATTCACGATGAAACAGATGAATGGTTTCAACAACTATTGCACGATGAACGAAAAGGCGTTCAACGTCTCATTCAACAATGGTATAAGCAAAAAGAAGAAGAAAAACGCGAACGAGAACGTTGTTTGCATATGTTGCAATATGAGCAAGCGTTATACGGCAAAGGGATTCAATACATTGCGGGCATAGATGAAGTAGGGCGGGGGCCATTAGCTGGTCCGGTCGTTGCTGCAGCCGTTATTTTGCCAAAAGACGCATATCTCCCGCATGTAGATGATTCAAAAAAACTATCGGAAACAAAACGTGAACAATTATTTTCTATCATCCAACAAACAGCGCTTGCGATCGGCATTGGCGTTGTCAGCGCTCGCGAAATTGACGAGCTAAACATTTATGAAGCGACGAAAAAAGCGATGGTGCAAGCCGTTCAATCGCTTTCCATCGTTCCAGAACATTTGCTTATCGATGCCATGAGCCTCCCGCTATCGATTCCACAAACATCCATTGTAAAAGGAGATGCACATAGTATATCCATTGCAGCAAGCTCCATTATAGCGAAAGTGACGCGCGATCGCATGATGAAGCAACTAGGTGAAACATATCCGCAATATGGATTTGAACAACATATGGGATACGGAACGAAAGCGCACTTACAAGCGATTGAACGATATGGAGTCATGGAAGAGCATCGTCGTTCGTTTGCCCCGATTCGCGAGCGATTAAAGCGAGGAGAATGAAATGAACGTTCAATGGCTACGCACATTATTTGATGATGCACAAACGATACGTGTACCAAAAGTACCGACGTTTCAAGTTGGCGACATCATCTATGGAAAAATCGAAAAAATAAACGAAGACCGAACAGCGCTCGTTCGGGTTGGAAGTCATACACTTACAGCTGAACTGCAGTCGCCTGTCAAAGAAGGTGGCACATATACGTTTCACGTGCAAAAGACATTTCCGCTTGAGCTGAAAATATTGCCACCTACAGAAAAACTTACAGATGAAGAAAGCGTCATCCGCCATTTTCGTTTACCGATGAATGAGCAAACGAAGGCGCTCATTCGCTGGATGATGGATGAATCATTTTCGTTTAAAAAGCATGACATGGCCCTTATTCGACAATGGTTACAAACAGGTGGCGAAAAGGAAGCTCAAGCAGTCAAATGGCTATTTATGCACAATTTGCCGCTTCGTGATGATGTGTTTCGTGCGTTCGTCACTTTACAGCATGATAAGCCGCTATATGAACAACGGCTTATGCTTGCGGTGCTCATTGATCGCGCTCATCCAAAAGGAACGTTAGCGACACTTTCTTCCTATTTACGCCATATGCCGACGCTTTCTTCTTTTTCGCCTGAACAAATTCATCAACTGTTGGAAAAGACGATGAAACAACAAGAAGAATGGATCGTTTTACTGCAAAAAGCAGCAGAAGAAGCAACAGGTGAGTTAAAAGCGGAGATCACCTCATTACTTGATCGGATGAAAGCATATCAGTTTTTATCAACAAATGACCATTCTCTCCAACATATATTTACTCAATTTCCGTTACTCATCGGGACGCATGCAACTGATGTGACCATTCAATGGCGTGGAAAACAACGAGAAAATGGAAAAATGGATACAGACTATTGTCGCATTTTATTTTATTTGACGATGGCGACGTTAAAAGAAACGATTGTAGACGTTCACATTCAACAACGCATCGTTCATATTTCGATCATCAACGACACGCCCCGTGTAGAATTGTATGCATCTGCCCTTGAGCCGTCACTAAAGGAGAAGCTTGCTGAACATGGATACACGCTTTCTGCTGTTTCCGTTAAACCGCCGATGAACAAGCGAAGCAAACGATTACCTGTTGAACCATTTTCGTATAAAGGAGTGGATTATCGCATATGAAACGAAAGCGAGCCGTTGCTTTATCGTACGACGAACAACATATTGCCCCGGTCGTTGTAGCAAAAGGAGAAGGAATGGTTGCCGACCGCATCATTGAACGGGCGAAACAATATGACATTCCGATTTACGAAGATGAAACACTTGCTGCGATGCTCGGACAACTGCAGTTAAATGAGACGATTCCAGAAGAGCTGTACAAAGTCGTTGCTGAAGTATTTGCATTTATTTATCAAATAGAAAAGAAGGTAGAGGAGCGCTCGTGACCGTCGCTTCTTTTTCTTTTGTTAAAGAATTTTCTGTCTAAATGGTAGACAACTGACAAAGTATCATTATACAATGAAAGCGCTAGTACTTTTATTTTTATACATAGGAGGATGGGGTATGAATATTCATGAGTATCAAGGAAAAGAGATCCTCAGAAGCTACGGAGTGAGCGTACCGAACGGCCGTGTAGCATTTACGGTTGAAGAAGCGGTCGAGGCAGCGAAAGAGCTCGGCAGTAGTGTTTGTGTCGTCAAAGCACAAATTCATGCCGGCGGTCGCGGAAAAGCAGGGGGAGTAAAAGTCGCAAAAAGTTTAGAAGAAGTTCGTACATACGCGAGTGAGCTATTAGGAAAAGTGCTTGTCACACACCAAACAGGTCCAGAAGGAAAAGAAGTGAAGCGCCTTTTAATCGAAGAAGGATGCGACATTAAAAAAGAATATTACATCGGACTTGTTGTCGATCGTGCAACGTCTCGCGTTGTTTTAATGGGATCAGAAGAAGGCGGAACAGAAATTGAAGAAGTCGCAGCAAAAACGCCAGAGAAAATTTTTAAAGAGTACATCGATCCAGCTGTCGGTTTACAAGCGTTTCAAGCGCGTCGCATGGCGTTTAACATCAACATTCCAAAAGAGCTTGTCAATCAAGCGGTCAAATTTATGTTAGGTTTATATCAAGTGTTCGTTGAAAAAGACTGCTCCATTGCTGAAATTAACCCGCTCGTTGTGACGGGCGACGGAAAAGTGATGGCGCTTGATGCAAAGCTCAACTTTGATTCTAACGCGCTATATCGTCATAAAGACATTTTAGAATACCGCGATTTAGATGAAGAAGATCCAAAAGAAATTGAAGCGTCCAAATACGATTTAAACTATATTTCTCTTGACGGAAACATCGGCTGCATGGTAAACGGTGCGGGCTTAGCGATGGCAACAATGGACATTATTAAATATTACGGTGGGGAGCCAGCAAACTTTTTAGACGTTGGTGGCGGTGCGACGACAGAAAAAGTAACAGAAGCGTTTAAAATCATTTTATCTGACCCGAAAGTAAAAGGCATTTTCGTTAACATTTTCGGGGGCATTATGAAATGTGACGTCATTGCAAACGGCATCGTTGAAGCGACAAAACAAGTCGGCTTAAATCTTCCGCTTGTCGTTCGTTTAGAAGGAACGAACGTCGAATTAGGGAAAAAGATTTTAGAACAGTCTGGGCTAAACATTACAGCGGCTGAATCGATGGCAGACGGCGCGCAAAAAATCGTTTCGCTAGTAAGCTAATAGAAGGGATGGGAGAAACGTGAGCGTTTTTGTTAATAAAGAGACGAAAGTAATCGTACAAGGAATTACAGGTTCACAAGGATTGTTCCATACAAAACAAATGATCGAGTACGGCACAAACATCGTCGGCGGGGTGACACCTGGAAAAGGCGGTACAGAAGTAGAAGGTGTGCCTGTGTTTGATACGGTTTCAGAAGCGGTTGAAAAAACGGGAGCGAACGCCTCAGTTATTTACGTTCCACCGGCATTTGCAGCAGATGCGATTATGGAAGCTGTCGATGCAGAAATCGACTTAGTTGTTTGTATTACAGAAGGCATTCCTGTGTTAGATATGGTTAAAGTGAAGCGCTACATGGAAGGCAAGAAAACGCGCTTAATTGGTCCAAACTGCCCTGGTGTCATCACTCCAGAAGAATGCAAAATCGGCATTATGCCAGGTTACATTCATAAAAAAGGTCATGTCGGCATCGTTTCGCGTTCTGGTACGTTAACGTATGAAGCGGTACATCAATTAACACAAGCGGGCATCGGTCAATCGACAGCAGTTGGTATCGGCGGTGACCCAGTCAACGGAACAAACTTCATTGACGTATTAAAAGCGTTTAACGAAGATGAAGACACGTATGCGGTCATTATGATCGGTGAAATTGGTGGAACAGCAGAAGAAGAAGCAGCAGAATGGGTGAAAGCGAACATGACAAAACCGGTTGTCGGCTTTATCGGTGGACAAACAGCGCCTCCAGGAAAGCGTATGGGACACGCTGGTGCGATCATTTCTGGCGGCAAAGGGACAGCCGCAGAAAAAATTCAAACGATGACTGCGTGCGGCATTAAAGTGGCTGAAACGCCGTCTGTGATCGGCGAAACGCTCATTTCTTTACTAAAAGAGCGCGGCTTATACGAAAAATGTAAAACACATTAATCGTCCAATCGTCCTAAGGAACAAGCCTTAGGACGATTTTTATAAAAAAGGAGGAATATAATGTACGATACGGTTCGCGAGCGGCTTATTCATTTACATCATTGTCGAGGCATTGGATGGAAAAGTATCGCACGACTGCTTCATGTTGATCCATCGCTTGCCTCCATTTTTCAACTTCCTTCTCATCAACTCCAACAATTACTGCCGATTTCTCAAAAACATTTCACTGTTTTTTTCCATGATTTGCATTGTCACAAGTTGAAACGTATGATAAAAACATATGAGGAACAAAACATTCATATTGTAACAATAAAGGACGATAGCTACCCGGAGTGGCTAAAACATATATATGATCCACCGTGGGTACTATATGCGAAAGGCAATGTGGCATTGCTTAAGCGAAAAAAAATGATTAGTGTCGTCGGAACAAGAACACCAACTCGGCAAGGAATTACAGCGATGCACATCGTACTCCCGCCACTGATTCAAAACGGTTGGGTCGTTGTGAGCGGGTTAGCCAAAGGCATCGATGCGGAAGCCCATCGGTTATGTTTGAAATACTGTGGTGAGACGATTGGTGTCATTGCTGGTGGACTACATTATATGTACCCACCTGAAAATGAATCATTATTTCGACAATTAGCGACAACGCAATTAATTATTTCCGAATGTCCACCGTTTGTTCGTCCACAAACTTGGCATTTTCCAATGCGCAATCGCATCATTAGCGGTTTATCGCTCGGTACGCTTGTCGTACAAGCGAAAGAGCGAAGCGGTTCTCTTATTACTGCTCATTTTGCGCTCCAACAAGGGAGAGAAGTGTTTGCGATTCCTGGCGACATCACAACAAAAGAGGCGCTTGGGACGAATCGATTAATTCAGCAAGGAGCGAAATTAATACTGTCAAGTGAGGATATTTCGGAAGAATTTCGACACCTTTTTACATGAACGAAAGAAAAAATCGAAAAATGATGTTTGACAAATGAACGAATCATCATTAATAATAATGAAGATTTTACTTTACGAATTACCTCTTGAGGGAGGACAAAATGATGTCAGACTACTTAGTCATTGTAGAGTCGCCAGCAAAGGCGAAAACGATTGAAAGATATTTAGGAAAAAAGTATAAAGTAAAAGCATCGATGGGTCACGTGCGCGATTTGCCGAAAAGCCAAATGGGCGTTGATATACAAAATGATTATGAACCGAAGTATATTACGATTCGTGGAAAAGGCTCCGTGATTAAAGAGCTGAAGGCGGCAGCAAAAAAGGCAAAAAAAGTATTTCTTGCCGCCGACCCGGATCGTGAAGGAGAAGCGATTGCATGGCATTTAGCACATTTACTTGACTTAAATACGGACTCGCCATGTCGTGTCGTATTTAACGAAATTACGAAAGATGCCATTAAACAATCATTCGAACAGCCGCGCGCCATTAATATGCATTTAGTTCACGCTCAACAAGCGCGGCGCGTGCTCGATCGCCTTGTCGGCTACAACATTAGCCCACTGCTTTGGAAAAAAGTTAAAAAAGGATTAAGTGCAGGACGCGTGCAATCTGTTGCCCTTCGCTTAATTATTGATCGAGAAAAAGAAATTCAATCGTTCCAGCCTGAAGAATATTGGACGATTCAAGGAACGTTTGTTAAAGGCAATGATGTATTTGAAGCGCAATTTTATCGCCTTGATAGTGAAACGTTCGATTTAAAAACAGAACAAGATGTCCAACATGTATTAAGCCATATTCAAGGCAATGAATTTGTTGTGACAGCGGTAACGAAAAAAGAGCGAAAGCGCAATCCTGTTGCCCCGTTCATTACATCGTCATTACAACAAGAGGCGGCTCGGAAATTAAATTTTCGCACGAAAAAAACGATGATGGTCGCCCAACAACTATATGAAGGAATTGACCTTGGAAGCGAAGGGACTGTTGGTTTAATTACATATATGCGTACAGACTCGACGCGTATATCAGAAAGCGCTCAACAAGAAGCGATACAGTATATTGAACAGACGTTCGGCACATCATATGTAGCAACAGAAAAAAGAAAAGAAAAACAAAAAGCGAACGCGCAAGATGCGCACGAAGCCATTCGTCCAACGTCCGTTTGGCGTCATCCTAGCGCGATTAAACCGTATGTGACACGCGATCAGTATCAGCTATATAAACTCATTTGGGAGCGCTTTATCGCGAGCCAAATGGCGCCAGCTGTACTGGATACAGTAGCGATCGAACTTTCAAACGGCTCAGTCGTCTTTCGTGCGACAGGTTCGACAGTCAAGTTTCCGGGCTTCATGAAAGTGTATGTCGAAGGAACGGACGATCCGAAAGATGAACAACAGCGACTATTGCCAGATTTTGTGGAAGGAGAGCGCGTGTTTAGCAAAGATATCGAAGGAAAACAACATTTTACGCAGCCCCCACCACGTTATACGGAAGCTCGCCTTGTGAAAACATTAGAAGAGCTTGGCATCGGTCGCCCATCGACGTATGCCCCGACGCTCGATACGATTCAAAAGCGCAATTACGTGACGCTTGAAAATAAGCGATTTGTGCCAACGGAACTTGGCGAAATTGTACTTGATTTAATGATGCAATTTTTTCCGGAAATTTTAGATGTCGAATTTACAGCAAAAATGGAAAAAAACTTAGACGATATCGAAGAAGGAAAAATTGAGTGGGTGCGCATTATTGATGAATTTTATCACGAGTTTGAAAAACGGTTAAAAATTGCTGAAGTAGAAATGGAGAAAGTAGAAATAGCCGATGAATCAGCAGATGTAGATTGTGACGTATGCGGAAGCCCGATGGTATACAAAATGGGGCGGTTCGGAAAGTTTATTGCTTGTTCGAACTTCCCGCAATGTCGCAATACAAAAGCGATCGTCAAAGAAATCGGTGTGAAATGTCCACTTTGTCATGAAGGAAACATCGTTGAACGAAAAAGTAAAAAGAAACGCATGTTTTATGGGTGCGATCGTTTTCCAACATGCGATTTCGTTTCGTGGGATAAACCGATCAGTCGACCGTGTCCAAAGTGCGGCGGCATGCTTGTTGAGAAAAAAGGGAAAAAAAGCGTGCACATTCAATGTACGCAATGTGAATATAACGAACAACAGTAAGGTGAGGCGCATACCCTCACCCATTTTATCGAGGAGGGACTATTGTATGGAAGTAACAGTGATTGGAGCAGGATTAGCAGGAAGTGAAGCTGCATGGCAACTCGCAAAGCGCGGCATTCGTGTAAAATTGTATGAAATGCGTCCGGTTAAACAAACGCCAGCTCATCATACTGATAAATTTGCTGAGCTTGTATGTAGCAACTCTTTGCGAGCAAATACGTTAACGAATGCGGTCGGTGTGTTGAAAGAAGAAATGCGCCGATTAGATTCTGTTATTATGAAAGCAGCGGACTCTTGTTCTGTACCAGCTGGTGGCGCTTTAGCTGTTGACCGTCATGAATTTGCCGCAAAAGTAACAGAAATGGTAGCGAATCATCCGAATGTGACTGTTGTGCGCGAAGAGGTGACAACGATCCCAACAGGTCCGACAATTATTGCGACAGGTCCGTTAACATCGCAGCCCCTTTCCGAGCAACTTCAAGCGTTAACAGGCGAAGAATATTTATATTTTTACGATGCCGCAGCACCAATTGTTGAAAAAGAGAGTATCAATATGGAAAAAGTGTATATAAAATCTCGCTATGACAAAGGCGAAGCGGCGTATATTAACTGTCCGATGACAGAAGAGGAATTTGAGCGGTTTTACGATGCGCTCATTTCTGCTGAAACCGTTCCTTTAAAAGAGTTTGAAAAAGAAATTTATTTTGAAGGGTGCATGCCGATTGAAGTGATGGCACGGCGTGGGAAAAAGACGTTGCTGTTTGGACCGATGAAACCTGTCGGCTTAGAAGATCCGCGTACAGGCAAGCGTCCTTTTGCAGTCGTGCAGCTTCGTCAAGATGATGCCGCTGGAACGTTATATAACATTGTCGGTTTCCAGACCCATTTGAAATGGGGCGCACAAAAAGAAGTCATCCGGCTCATTCCAGGGCTTGAACAAGCAGAAATTGTGCGTTACGGCGTCATGCATCGCAATACGTTTATTAATTCGCCGAAACTATTAAAACCGACGTATCAATATAAGGAAAGGGAAGATTTATTTTTCGCAGGACAAATGACCGGTGTCGAAGGATATGTTGAGTCAGCCGCATCAGGACTTGTGGCAGGGATTAACGCCGCGCATTATGTGCTTGGAAAAGAGCTTGTTGTGTTTCCGCAAGAAACAGCAATCGGCAGCATGGCGCACTATATTACATCAGCGAACCCAAAACATTTTCAACCAATGAACGCGAATTTTGGCTTATTCGCTCCACTTGATGAACCGATCAAAGATAAAAAGAAAAAAAATGAACAATATGCGGAACGAGCATTAAGAACAATTCAGAATTTTTTAAAAAAGTTGTGAAATTCGTTGCAAGAGCTACTAAATTGTGCTACTATTTAGTAGCTCTTATGGGGTGATCGAATGGAAAATGTGAATTTTACGTTAAATTTGTTCGTTGAATATTTACAAATAGAAAAAAATTATTCAGAATATACAATTGCGTGTTATAAGCATGATATTGGTGAATTTTTTGAATTTATGGAGCGCGAACAAATAAAAGGGTTACATGAGGTGTCTTATAGCGACGTTCGCTTGTTTTTAACAGAGCTTCATGAACGAAAGCAATCAAGCCGTTCGATTGCCCGAAAAGTGTCGAGCTTGCGCAGCTTTTACAAATTTTTGTTACGCGAAAAAATCGTTTTAGAAAATCCATTTGCGCTTGCATCGTTGCCGAAAAAAGAACAGAGAATTCCGCATTTTTTGTATCCAGATGAATTAGAACAGCTGTTTGTTGTCAATGATTTAAATACAGCGATCGGTCAACGAAATCAAGCGCTCATTGAACTATTATATGCCACAGGTATTCGTGTAAGTGAATGTTGTAACATTCGCCTGTCGCACATTGATTTTTCTGTATGTACGATTTTAATTTATGGAAAAGGAAATAAACAGCGATATGTCCCGTTTGGTACGTATGCAAAAGAAGCGCTTGAGCGATATATACAAGACGGACGTCAGCAACTAGCAAGTAAAGCGAAGACACCGACTGATATACTTTTTTTAAATGCGCGTGGGGGAGCGTTAACGCCAAGAGGGGTACGTCATATTTTAAACGAGATCGTCGAACAGGCTGCTCTTTCTTTAAAAGTAAGCCCTCATGTGTTTCGTCATACGTTTGCGACACACTTGTTGAATGAAGGGGCTGATTTACGTTCCGTGCAAGAATTGTTAGGTCATGCGCATCTTTCATCAACGCAAGTGTATACACATGTAACGAAAGATCATTTGCGCTATGTTTATTTACATTCCCATCCGCGTGCATAAAAAGGAGGATGTTTATGAGTCAATTTCATGCGACGACGATATTTGCCATTCGCCATCAAGGAAAAGGAGCGATGGCGGGCGATGGTCAAGTGACATTCGGCAATGCCGTAGTAATGAAACATACAGCCCGAAAAATTCGTAAACTTTTTCATGGTAAAGTGTTAGCAGGTTTTGCGGGAGCCGTAGCAGATGCATTTACACTGTTTGAAATGTTTGAAGGAAAGTTAGAAGAATACAACGGAAACTTACAACGGGCAGCGGTGGAGTTAGCGAAAGAGTGGCGGAGCGATAAAGTGTTGCGGCGATTAGAAGCGATGCTAATCGTCATGGATGCCACGCATGTACTGCTCATTTCTGGAACAGGTGAAGTCATTGAACCAGATGATGATATTTTGGCGATCGGTTCCGGTGGCAACTATGCGTTAGCGGCTGGTAGAGCGTTAAAAGCGTATGCAGGCGAACATTTAACAGCAAAGCAAATTGCACAAGCTGCATTAAAAGTAGCGAGCGATATTTGCGTGTACACAAACGATTGCATTATTGTCGAAGAGCTGTAGAGGGGGGAGCGGCATGTTAACGCCAAAACAAATTGTTGAAAAGCTTGATCAATTTATCGTCGGTCAGCATGAAGCGAAAAAAGCGGTCGCGATTGCGTTAAGAAATCGTTATCGTCGCAGTTTATTAGATGAAAAGTTGCGCGATGAAGTCGTGCCGAAAAATATTTTAATGATTGGACCAACAGGTGTTGGAAAAACAGAAATTGCTCGGCGATTAGCGAAACTTGTCGGTGCTCCATTCGTAAAAGTAGAGGCAACAAAATTTACGGAAGTCGGTTATGTCGGTCGCGATGTTGAGTCGATGGTACGCGATCTCGTTGAAACATCTGTACGCATCGTAAAAGAGAAAAAAATGAACGAAGTAAAAGAACAAGCGGAGCAATTAGCGAACAAACGACTTGTTGAACTGCTTGTACCTGGGAAAACGAAACAACCGATGAAAAATCCGTTTGAACTTTTATTTGGCGGTGCGGCCGAACAACAAACGACGAACGGAAACGACGATCAACAACTTGCTGAAAGACGAAGACAAGTTGCTTGGCAATTAGCAAATGGGCAATTAGAAAACGAAATAGTGACGGTTGAAATAGAAGAACAACAACCGATTATGTTTGATTTATTCCAAGGAGCGGGCATGGAGCAAATGGGTGTAAATATGCAAGATATGCTCAGTAGCTTTATGCCGAAAAAACGAAAAAAGCGGAAATTAAAAGTAAAAGAAGCCCGTCATGTACTTGCAAATGAAGAAGCACAAAAGCTCATTGATATGGACGAAGTGACACAAGAAGCGATTCGTTTAGCAGAACAGTCTGGCATTATTTTTATTGACGAGATTGACAAAATTGCGCGCAAAGGACAGACAGGGGCATCAGCTGACGTTTCGCGCGAAGGTGTGCAACGCGACATTTTACCGATTGTTGAAGGCTCGACCGTTATGACGAAATACGGACCAGTCAAAACGGACTATATTTTATTTATTGCTGCTGGAGCGTTCCATATGGCAAAACCATCTGATTTAATCCCAGAATTGCAAGGTCGTTTTCCGATTCGCGTGGAATTGACGAAACTCACCGTCGATGATTTCGTCAAAATATTAGTTGAACCGAACAACGCGCTTTTAAAGCAGTATGTTGCTTTACTTGCGACAGAAGGTATACAACTTGAATTTTCTGACGATGCTATTCGTAAAATTGCGGAAGTCGCTTTTGAAGTAAATCAACAAACTGATAACATTGGAGCACGTCGTCTTCATACGATTATGGAAAAATTGTTAGAAGACTTATTGTATGAAGCACCGGATGTTCATTTAGAAAAGGTTGTTATTACTCCACAATACGTTGAAAAGAAATTAGGAAACATTGTACGAAATAAAGATTTAAGCGAATTTATTTTATAAGGAGGATGCGATATGAATTTACTTGAAAAAACGAGAAAAATTAATGCGATGCTACAAAATGCGGCTGGAAAGCCTGTAAACTTTAAAGAGATGGCGGAAACACTTTGCGAAGTGATCGAGGCGAACGTCTTCGTCGTCAGCCGTCGCGGAAAGTTGCTTGGCTTTGCGATTAAACAAACGATTGAAAACGAACGAATGAAAAAAATGTTAGCGGATCGTCAATTCCCAGAAGAGTATACGAAAAATTTATTTAACATTACAGAAACATCGCCAAACCTTGATATTAATAGTGAGTATACGGCATTTCCGGTTGAAAATAAAGACTTATTTAAAAATGGTTTAACGACGATTGTACCGATTATCGGCGGCGGTGAGCGTCTAGGAACGCTCATTTTATCCCGCTTAGATAAAGAGTTTCATGATGACGATTTAATTTTAGCAGAATACGGAGCAACAGTTGTTGGAATGGAAATTTTACGTGAAAAAGCAGAAGAAATTGAAGAAGAAGCGCGCAGCAAAGCGGTTGTTCAAATGGCGATTAGCTCCCTTTCATATAGTGAATTAGAAGCAATTGAGCATATTTTTGAAGAGTTAGATGGGACAGAAGGCTTGCTTGTGGCAAGTAAAATTGCTGACCGCGTCGGCATCACACGCTCAGTCATTGTCAATGCGCTTCGCAAACTAGAAAGTGCGGGAGTCATTGAATCTCGTTCCCTCGGCATGAAAGGAACGTACATTAAAGTATTAAACGATAAGTTTTTAACAGAACTCGAGAAATTAAAACATCATTAAGCATAAGAAGGCATCTTTCTCGCAAAGATGCCTCTTTTGTTAAAGTATGTGAAAAATAGTCCAATGTTCCCTATATACATTATATAAATAATTTTTTACAATAAAGGTGTCGAACGGTGTCTCTATGGGGAGGAATATGTCGTGAAATTGTTCTCAAATACATTCCAAATATTAGAACAAGGATTAAATTACTCATCGTTGAAACAAAAAGTGATCGCAAACAACATTGCGAATGTCGATACACCAAACTTTCAAGCAAAAGATGTGCAATTTCGGACCGAATTTCAGCAAGCGTTACAAGCGTATCGTACGGATCCACGCCATTTTGAGTTTAAAGGAAGTACAAACAAATTTTTCGTGACAACTAAAAACGATCTCGTTTACAATCATAATAACAACAATGTCGATTTAGATAAAGAAATGTCGGATTTAGCGCAAAACCAAATTTATTATAACGCTTTAGTTGAACGATTAAACGGAAAGTTTAACTCTTTGAAAACGGTCATTAAGGGAGGAAAATAATACATGTTTCAAAGTTTCAATGTATCCGCCTCTGCGTTAACTGCCCAGCGGTTGCGTATGGATGTCATTTCAGCAAACATGGCCAACGTCGATACGACACGAGCAAAAATGGTCGATGGGAAGTGGCAGCCATATCGTCGCAAAATGGTTGTGATGCAACCAAACGAGTCATTTTCTTCCGTTTTAAGCCAAGCAATGAACGAGCGATCGACAGGCGGAGTGAAAGTGACGAAAATTGTTGAGGATCAAACACCATTTAAACTTGTATATGACCCATCTCATCCCGATGCAGATGAAAACGGATATGTACAATTACCGAACGTCGATCCGTTAAAAGAAATGGTCGATTTAATGAGCACCACGCGCTCGTACGAAGCAAATGTGACGGTGTTAAATGCAACGAAAGGGATGTTAATGAAGGCGTTAGAAATCGGAAAATAGGGGGATAAACGATGATTGATCGCATTCAACGTACAGCTTTATCACCAGCTGTACAGCAGCAAGCGATAAAGCCTGCGGAAGCACAACGGGCGTTTTCACAATTTTTAAAAGAAGCGATTCATGAAGTCAATAAACAACAAATTGAGTCAGACCAGTTGACAACAAAGTTAGCAAAAGGAGAAAACGTTGATTTGCACAATGTGATGATTGCTTCACAAAAAGCGAGCGTATCGCTTCAATTAGCGATTGAAGTGCGCAATAAAGTCATTGAAGCATATCAAGAAGTGATGAGAATGCAAGTATAATGGACCTCAAGAGATAGCGGAGGAAGCATATGAACGAGCGATTAAAACAAGCGATAGAACGATTAAAATTGTTTTGGAGCGAGAGAACAAAACAGCAAAAATTGATGACTTTAGGACTTGTTGGGCTGTTGATCGTTGCCGTTGCGCTTACCGCTTTTTTTGCGACGCGAACGAATTTTGTTCCTCTCTACAGCAATTTATCGCCGCAAGAAGCGGGACAAATTAAAGCGACGCTTGACCAGCGGGGGATTAAGTCGCAAATTACCGATAACGGCACGACGATTTTAGTGCCTGAACAGCTTGTCAACACGTTAAAAGTGGAATTAGCTGCAGAAGGTATTCCGGATAGCGGGAGTATTGATTATTCATTTTTCGGAAAAAACTCTGGCTTCGGTATGACGGATAATGAATTTAACGTGTTGAAAATTGAGGCAATGCAAACAGAGCTCGCCAATTTAATAAAAAGTATCGACGGGGTAGAAGATGCGAAAGTGATGATTAATCTACCCCAGCCGACCATATTTGTTGGTGACCAACAGGAAGAGGCATCTGCATCCATCGTTTTGAAAACAAAGGCGGGATATAAATTTAACGAACAGCAAATTAAATCGCTATATCACCTTGTTTCCAAAAGCGTGCCGAACCTTCCTACTGAAAATATCGTCATTATGAATCAATATTTTGAGTACTTTGACTTAAAAAATGAAGAAAATTTTTCGTCTGGCAAAACATTTGCTGAACAGTATGAAATAAAACAACAAATCGAACGCGACATTCAACGTCGTGTTCAACAAATGTTAGGAATGATGATCGGACAAGATAAAGTCGTCGTTTCTGTGACAGCAGATGTTGATTTTACACAAGAAAACCGTCATGAAGAGCTTGTTGAACCGGTAGATAAAGAAAATATGGAAGGCATCGCCGTAAGCGTACAGCGCATTACGGAGACGTTTTCCGGTAAAGGAGCTCAACCAGGTGGCACGACAGGAACAGGTGAAAACGCTGTGCCTGGCTATCAAGGAGCCAATGGCGAAACAAACGGGGATTATGAACGGATTGAGGAAACAATTAATAACGAGGTTAATAGAATAAAAAGAGAAATTGTTGCAAGTCCTTATAAAGTAAAAGATTTAGGCATTCAAGTGATGATTGAACCACCAAAACCGAACGATCCAAACTCGCTTCCTGCTCAAACGGTTGATGATATGACAAAAATTTTAGGAACGATTGTGCGAACATCGGTCGATAAAGACATTGCAGGACAATGGACGGATGCCGATTTACAAAATCGCGTTGTTGTTTCTGTGCAACCGTTTAACGGAAAAGTGCAGTTTGACGAACAAACATCGACTATTCCGACATGGGTATACGTTGCTGGTAGCGGTGTACTCGCCTTGATTATTGGAGCACTCGTCTTTTTATGGTTGCGTAGACGCAAAAAAGAAGAAATGGACGAACTGTCATTACAAGAAGAACAAGTGGCAGTACACATTCCAGATGTAAACGAGGAAGCCGAAACAGAAGCCACATTGCGCCGCAAGCAACTTGAAAAACTTGCAAAAGAAAAGCCAGAAGAGTTTGCGAAATTATTACGCACATGGCTTGCAGAGGAATAAGGGGGGGATTATATGGCAAAACGCGATCAAAAAGGCGAATTAACAGGAAAACAAAAAGCGGCCATTCTCCTCATTTCATTAGGACCAGACGTTTCAGCATCTGTATATAAACATTTATCTGAAGAAGAAATTGAAAAATTGACGCTTGAAATTTCTAGCGTTCGCCAAGTGGACGCTGAGAAAAAAGAAACGATTTTAGAAGAGTTTCACCAAATCGCCTTAGCGCAAGATTACATTTCACAAGGCGGCATTGCCTATGCAAAACAAGTGCTTGAAAAAGCGCTCGGACCAGAGCAGGCGATGAACATTATTAATCGCTTAACATCTGCTTTGCAAGTGCGTCCGTTTGATTTTGCACGCAAGGCGGACCCAGCGCAAATTTTAAACTTTTTACAAAATGAACATCCACAAACGATTGCGCTCGTGCTATCGTATTTAGAACCAACGCAGGCTGGTCAAATTTTATCGGCGCTGCCACAAGAAATGCAAGCGGATGTCGCTCGTCGCATCGCCTTAATGGATCGCACATCACCGGAAATGATTAATGAAGTCGAACAAGTGCTTGAACGGAAATTATCGACGACAGTTGTACAGGATTACACGCAAACAGGTGGTATTGAGGCTGTTGTTGAAGTGTTAAACGGTGTCGATCGTGCAACTGAGCGAACGATTTTAGATGCGCTTGAGATTCAAGACCCAGAATTAGCAGAAGAAATTAAAAAGCGCATGTTTGTATTTGAAGATATCGTTACGCTTGATAACCGTGCGATTCAACGCGTCATTCGCGAAGTGGACAATGCCGACTTATTGCTTGCATTGAAAGTGTCTAGCGACGAAGTAAAAGAAGTTGTATTTCGCAACATGTCTTCACGCATGGCAGAAACGTTTAAAGAAGAGATGGAGTTTATGGGGCCTGTTCGCCTTCGCGACGTAGAAGAAGCGCAATCGCGTATTGTTGCAGTGATTCGTCGTCTCGAAGAAGCGGGTGAAATCGTCGTCGCTCGTGGCGGAGGAGATGATATTATTGTCTAAAGTCATTAAAGCCCCGTTTGCTCGAACGTGTTCGGAGCAACGAGCGGTTATTCAAGTGAAAAAAGTGCTACCCGACATGCAACAAGAAGAACATGAGCAACATGACGAAATGACGCTACAACATGTGGAAATGTTAATTGAGCAAGCGGAACAACAAGCAGCGCATATTCGTCAAGAAGCCGACATGTATTACGCCTCTGTTCAACAACAAATAGCTGAAGAACAAAAACAATGGGAAGAAGAACGAAACGAATGGATTGAACAAGCACGTCAAGAAGGATACGCGATCGGCTTCGAACAAGGACGAAAAGACGGGCTTCAGCAATATATGGAGGCGATTGGTGAGGCGAAAAAGATCGTACAATCAGCTAATGAGCAGTTTTATCATATACTCGAATCGGCTGATGAAACGATTTTACTTGTCGCTTGCAAAGTAGCGGAGCGGATCATTGGGGAACGTCTTGCTGAAAACAAAGAACATTTTCTTGGGCTTGTGAAACAAGTGATAAAAGAAGTACGAGAACATGAAGAAGTGAAAATATATATTCACCCGACTTACTATGATGTCGTCATTCGCCAAAAAGATGAGTTGAAAGCATTATTTAGCCAAGACGTTCATTTGTTTATTTATCCTGATGAAACATTAGCTGAAACAAGCTGTATCGTCGAATCGCCGTTCGGTCGTATTGATGCAAGTGTTGATACGCAACTGGAGCAACTGAAGCAACAATTGCTTGAGCGAATCGAGGGGGCGAGCGAATGAACTGGCAAGCACTGATCAATGAAATCGAGTTGCTCGATCCATATAAACGATTTGGCAAAGTCACACGCGTCATCGGCTTAATGATCGAAGCGAAAGGACCAGAAAGTTCGATTGGCGATGTGTGCTACATTCATATCGGTCATAAAAAAAAGAAAAAAATTCAAGCGGAAGTTGTCGGCTTTCGTGATGAATATGTGCTTTTAATGCCGTATGCAACCGTTCAAGACATCGCCCCTGGTTGCATCGTAGAAGCAACAGGCGCTCCGCTCGACATCAAAGTCGGTTCATCGCTTGTTGGACGTGTTATTGATGCGTTAGGAGCTCCGCTTGACGATCGTCCTCTTCCGAAAGGATTGACGGCTGTTCCAATCGACCGTCAACCGCCAAATCCGATGACGCGACCACCAATCTCAGAACCGATTGAAGTCGGCGTGAAAATGATCGACAGTTTATTGACAGTTGGAAAAGGGCAGCGTGTCGGCATTTTTGCTGGATCTGGTGTGGGAAAAAGTACGTTAATGGGAATGATTGCTCGCAACACAAACGCAGATTTAAACGTGATTGCGCTGATCGGCGAACGTGGCCGTGAAGTGCGCGAGTTTATCGAGCGCGATCTCGGTCCAGAAGGATTAGAACGGTCTATTGTCGTTGTCGCGACATCTGATCAGCCTGCCCTCATGCGCATTAAAGGGGCGTATACAGCAACAGCCATTGCTGAATATTTTCGTGATCAAGGGCTAAACGTCATGTTTATGATGGACTCAGTTACGCGCGTGGCGATGGCGCAACGTGAAGTCGGATTAGCTGTCGGTGAGCCGCCGACGACGAAAGGATATACACCGTCTGTTTTCGCGATTTTACCGAAGTTGCTTGAGCGGACTGGGACGAATGAGCACGGAACAATTACCGCTTTTTATACGGTACTCGTTGACGGCGATGATATGAATGAACCGATTGCTGATACAGTTCGAGGCATTTTAGATGGGCATTTCGTATTAGAACGTCAACTAGCTAATAAAGGTCAGTATCCAGCGATTAACGTATTGAAAAGCGTCAGTCGAGTCATGAACTACATCGTGACGCCAGAACATCGAAAAGTAGCGGAAAAATTGCGTGAGTTATTAGCGACATACGTTCAATCTGAAGATTTAATTCAAATTGGTGCGTATAAGCGTGGCTCATCGCGAGAAATCGATGAAGCCATTCGTTATTATCCAAAAATGATTTCGTTTTTAAAACAAGATGTGCATGAATCGTACACAATAAATGAAAGTGTTCAACAGTTGTTTCAACTTATTGAACAAGGGTGAATAAACGATGACACCATTTAAATTCACGAAAATTTTACATTTAAAAGAACATGAAAAACAAAAAGCGTTACATGAATATGAAGAAGCGCGCACCCGATTTGAAGAAGTGGCAGAAAAACTATACCATTTTTTAAAACAAAAAGAAGAGTATGAAGAACAACATAAACAACAATTACAATCGGGGCTAGCGATTCAACATATTCGCTCGTTTCAACATTTTATGAGCAACTTGCAGCGGGTCATCGACCATTATCAGCATCTTGTTATGCAAGCACGTCAGCATATGGAGTTGAAACAACTAAAATTAGTTGAATTGAATGTCGAAGTGAAAAAATACGAAAAAATAAAAGAAAAGCATGACGAAATGATAGCAACGCAAATGCGAATAGCTGAACAAAAACAAATGGACGATATTTCTATACAACAATATTGTTATCGAGAAACAAGGTGAGCATCGATGGAACAGTTTGAAAAAGGAGAAGAGACGAAAAAAACGAGCAAGTTTCAATGGTTTCTTTTTGTCGTTTTTATTCCGCTTTTATTTACGATTTCTGTCGTTTTGTTAATTTTAACGTTCTCTGGCATTAACGTATTTGAACAAGGAAAAAAATATGCAAGTCAATTGCCGTTTGTTTCCCAATGGATTGAGGGAACAGAAGCAAATGAAAAAAAGAAACTACAAGAACAAATTGTTGAATTAAAAGCAGCGATTGTTGAAAAAGAAAAACAACTAAAAAAAGCGAATGATGCGCTCAAAGAAAAAGAAGCGGAAATAGATGCGCTGAAGCAAGAAATCGCACGCTTACAAGCGGAAAAAGAACAAGCGCAGGAGCCAACAACAACGCCTACGACTGAGCAGACGAATGGTACGCGTGTAGACGTTGTGAAAATGTATGAAACGATGACACCGAAAAAAGCTGCAGAAATTATTCCACAAATGTCCGATCAAGAAGCGGTTAATTTATTGTCCAAGCTTAAAACAGACAAAGCGGCGGCCATTTTAGAAAAAATGGATGCAACAAACGCAGCAAAATATACGAGCCTTCTTGCGAAAAAAGCGAACAATTGAAAGGAGGTGAAGAAATGAATATCGCTGGAGTTTCTTTTATGGCTCCATTTAGTGGATTAAATCAACAGACGACTGTTGAAATGGGCGATGGACATGCGTTTGCTCAGTTGCTTTCTTCGTTGCGTCAAACGTCCCCATCGTTACAATCACTATCGGAACAGCCAGAAACGGTGCAACGAATCGATTGGGAGCAGTTGCAGCAATGGTTTGCCGAACTTCCGCTTCATGATGGATACGCAGACAAACAAATATTATCAAATGAAATGATACAATCGTTTCTTTCTCTTTTACCAGAGGAAACGAAAGAGCAAATCATTCAACCATTTTCAGATGGTCAGCCGTTTGAAACGATGTTTTCACCACAAGACGATCGGGATGAAAAAGATGAACTGATGCTCATCATCGCTTTGTTTCAACTTGAGCAAAAGCAATGGACGATTCCAGAACCGATTATTGAACATGCACGTGCAACGCTTCGCAACATGTTCGGAACAAACGATGAACAAAGCAATACGCTGAAAGATATGTTGCAAAAATTAATCGAGTTAGGCGACTATGAAAAGACACAGCGTCATGTGGGACAAGTAGAGACAGAACTGATGCAAAAAGTTATAGAACATCCGCGTGCTTTATTGTCGACTGTTGATAGTGAAAAAACGACATCTGGTATGAAATTTGTGGTTGCACGTTTACAAGAACAATCTTGGCAACCTGTACAAAAAGAAGTTGCACCATTACCACAACAGCGTAAGCAACCGATTGCTCGTCCGTCCGAACAGATGGCACAGGCACATGTTGCGCAACAATCAAACGATAAGCATGTACCGTTTGAACTACGAACAATTGATATGACGAATGAAACTCCGTTTGTTGCGCAGTTTGAGCGAATCATTCGTTCGAGCCAGTTGACGAAGTGGAAAAATGGCAATACGCAACTGCTTATTCGTTTACATCCTGAACATTTAGGACATGTAACGATTAAACTCATTGAGCAAAAAGGGAAGCTAACTGCAAAAATGATTACATCAACTGAAGCAGCGAAGCAGTTAGTGGAACAACATATTCATCAGCTTGCGCACATTGCCGATCGTATTACGGTAGAGCAATTCAATGTATTTGATCAAACGAAATTTCGCGACCATTCTTTCCATCAACAAAAACAGCAGCAACAGCAGCAAGAACAGCAAAAAGAAGAAAAAAAGCAACCTGATCAATCTTTTGATGAGTGGCTAAAAGAGTGGTTTCATTTTGATATGTAGAGGTGATGTACGTGGCAACGATCGATCCGAGTTTGCTTTTATCACAACGCCAAGTCGCACAACGTGAGACGGGGAAAAGCTCGTTAGGGAAAGATGACTTTTTAAAAATTTTAATTGCTCAATTGCAACATCAAGATCCGTTAAATCCGATGGAAGACCGTGAATTTATTTCACAAATGGCAAACTTCTCATCGCTTGAACAAATGGTCAATATGTCGAATATGATGAGCAAATTTATTGAGACACAAACGGGCACATCTGAAAAACTTGCAGGCACATTAGATGCATTGCAAAAGCTTATTCAACAACAATCTACACCGTCGCTCGCTCAATATAGCGAATGGATTGGTAAAACTGTCACATGGAATGAACAAAGCGGTGTGGTGAAAGCTGTCGTTCAAAAAGGGACAGACGTATGGTTAGAGCTTGATCAAGGGGAGATGGTGTTGGCCTCTCGCGTCACAAAAGTGTCGCAATAAAGGAGGTGAAAAAATGAATCGCATTCAGTTTTTTCCGCACACCCCATTGATTCCGTCGCAAAAACAGGCGGCCGTTTCAACGGAGCGGCAATCGTTTCGCGATGCGCTTGCTGAAGCAGGAAAAGCATTAAAAATAAGCAAACATGCCCAGCAGCGGTTACAAGAACGAAATATTCACATTAACGAGGAACAATGGGCGATGATCGGACAAAAAATTGTCGAAGCAAAACAAAAAGGTGTGCGCGACTCGCTCGTCATTACAGATGAAGCTGCCTTAATCGTGAGCGCTGTGAATCAAACGGTCATTACAGCGATGCATCGTGAAGAAGCACAGAGCCAGTTGTTTACAAACATTAACGGAGCCATTATTATATAAGGCTGGACCTTTACAGGAAGCCTTTGAGCGTGCGGAATGACAGAAGCCGCTCAAACAACGAAAAGGAGAGGATTATTATGTTACGTTCCATGTTTACTGGAATTGGTGGTATTCGTAACTTTCAATATAAATTAGACGTCATTGGTAACAATATTTCTAACGTCAACACGTATGGCTACAAAAAAGCGCGCGTCACATTTAAAGATCTCGTTTCGCAACAAATTTCAGCCGCGACATCATCAACAGGGACACGCGGGGGAATTAACGGAAAACAAATCGGATTAGGAAGCGGGCTCGGTTCGATCGAAACCATTCATACGCAAGGCTCGACGCAAACGACATCACGTCCGCTTGACTTAGCGCTTGGTGGCGACGGCTTTTTCGTTGTTGGATCGATTAATGATGTAACGCTAATTAGTATGGATGGACCAGCTGGGAAATTAGGAACAAATAAAGTGAATACAGGAGTTCCGATTGATCGTGTTTTTAACTTAAGCTTTACACGTGCTGGTAACTTTTATTTAGATGAATACGGTTATATCGTTAATTCGGACGGACAATATTTAATTGGGGAAGCAGCGATTAAAGATGTAGATACGGTGATTACAAATGCTCCTCATGTGGCTCAAGCAAGACGTGATTTGGATGCATTTCTGAATAGCACGAATGGTCTTGTAAACTTTATAAAAAAATGGAAAGATGAATTTACTAAAGATCCTGATAACAACCCAACTACACAAACAGATTTTATTAATTTTATCAAAAATTTTAATAATGAACTAAAAAATCTAAATGAAAAAATAACAGGGAAGACAGATCCGAACGATACAACGCTTGCTGCGGCCGGAAGTTATTTTAATGACCGCGTATCCCCTAAAGCAAGTATCAATCCTGTTCCGCTCCTTCCAGAAAACGAGGCCGATTGGCCGGATACGTTAGCGGAAGCTGAAAAAATGATGGGTCCTTATTTAGAAGGAATTAGCGGGTTCGTCGAAAGTGTCCAACAAGTGTTACAAGACTACAGCGAGCCGAAATACGGAAATGTGACAAGCTTTGAACCGGGATTAATTCAAATTCCGAAGACGGCGAAAAGTTTCGGGATTACGGCGGACGGAAAAGTGACATTTATTGATAGTTCTGGGCAATTAAAAATTGCAGGACAAATTTTATTAGCACAATTTCCGAATCCGAGCGGTTTAGAGAAAATGGGAGGAAATACGTTTAAAGAAACAAACAACTCTGGTAAGCTCGACCGAAATGCCAACGGGTTGACAATTAATGAGTTATCACGACCTGGTTTAAACGGCGCAGGTGAAATTATTTCCGGTGCGCTTGAAATGTCGAACGTCGATCTATCTGAAGAGTTTACAGAAATGATCGTTGCCCAACGCGGATTCCAAGCGAATACGCGCATCATTACAACGTCGGATGAAATTTTACAAGAGCTTGTCAACTTGAAGAAATAATAAATAAAGGGGGGACGGGGGCGTTTGCCCCCGATACATAATGATTCGATTAACGCGGTTAAACGGTAAACCTTTTACGTTAAACGCCATTTACATAGAGCAAGTTGAAGCGTTCCCAGACACGACCATTACATTAACGAATGGCAAAAAGTTTGTCGTGCGGGAGTCTGTGGAAGATGTTATGTTATTAGTAGAAACGTTTTATCGTAACATTTCTGTTCTCGGATTAAGGAGAGATGCGGAGGGATCCGACGTTGAAGGACAATAAAATGTTAAAAATCATGTTAATTGTTATGGGAGTGATTACGCTTGTTAGCGTCGTCGCCCTTGTTGTTGTCATGAAGTTCATGGGGAATGACGAACCAAAAGAACCGACGGTTGATGAAATTGTCGCCAGTTCGTTTGATGTACCGGAAATGATGACAAATTTAATGGACGGAAGTTTTATAAAAATTGCGTTTAAAATTCAAACAGATAGCGAAAAAGCAAAAGAAGAAGCGGAAAAACGTGATTTTCAAATTAAAAACATTATTATTGAAGAGCTATCAGAGATGACAGCGGAGCAGTTCAAAGGAAAACAAGGAAAGCTTCTTTTAGAGAAAAAACTGCGCGAACGCATAAATGAACTTATGCAAGAAGGAAAAGTTGAGAAAATTTATATAACCTCCTTTATTCTCCAGTAAATAAAATGAATAGGAGTAGGAGGTGAGAACGGTGTCAGGAGAAGTTTTATCACAAAGTGAAATTGATGCCTTGCTTGCGGCGCTATCTGCTGGAGAGATGAGCGCGGATGAGCTGAAAAAGGAAGAAGCAGAGAAAAAAGTGAAAGTGTATGACTTTAAACGGGCGTTACGGTTTTCAAAAGACCAAATTCGCAGTTTAACGCGCATACATGAAAACTTTGCTCGATTGTTAACGACGTTTTTTTCTGCGCAGTTGCGCACATACGTGCAAATTTCAGTCGCATCGGCTGACCAATTGCCATATGAAGAGTTTATTCGCTCCATTCCGAAAATGACGATTTTAACAGTGTTTGAAGTTCCACCTCTTGATGGACGCGTACTGTTAGAAGTCAACCCAAACATCGCCTATGCGATGCTTGATCGCGTATTGGGAGGCAGAGGGGTAAGTTTAAACAAAATCGAAAATTTAACTGAAATTGAAACAAAAATTATGTCCAGTTTGTTTGAAAAAGCGTTTAGCAACTTGCGTGAAGCGTGGGAGTCTGTGGCGGATATCGATCCGATGCTCACAGATTTTGAAGTCAATCCACAATTTTTACAAATGGTGTCACCAAATGAAACGGTTGTTGTTATTTCTTTAAATACACAAATTGGTGATACGAGTGGAATGATTAATATTTGTATCCCACACGTTGTATTAGAGCCGATTATCCCGAAGTTATCTGTTCATTATTGGATGCAAACGCAAAAAAAAGAGCGTGAACCAGAAGAAGTTGCGACGCTACAAAAGCGATTAAAGCAAACGAAAGTGCCGATGATCGCAGAGCTTGGTAAATCAAGCATCTCCGTCCAAGAGTTTTTACAACTTTCCGTTGGTGATGTCATTCAACTCGATCAAACAGTGCGCGATCCGCTCATCATTAAGGTAGGAGATGTGCCGAAATTTATTGGGCAGCCAGGAAAAATGAATAAACGATTAGCAGTACAAATTTTAGATGTAATAAAGGGGGAAGACGGCGATGATGAGTGACGATATGTTATCTCAAGATGAGATTGATGCGTTGTTGCGAGGAATTGATGAAGACCCGATGCCGTCTAGTACAATGTCGATCGATGAAGTATTGACACCAATTGAACAAGATGCGCTTGGTGAAATTGGAAATATTTCATTTGGCAGTTCAGCGACAGCGTTATCGATGTTATTAAATCAAAAGGTTGAAATTACGACGCCGAACGTTTCACTCATTGAACGTACGCGCGTAGCAGAAGAGTTTCCACATCCGTACGTTGCGATTCAAGTTAGCTATACGGAAGGATTTTTAGGAACGAATTTACTTGTCATTAAGCAATCTGATGCCGCGATTATCGCAGATTTAATGATGGGGGGAGATGGTACAAATCCGCCTGCCTTTATGGACGAAATTCAACTGAGTGCTGTACAAGAAGCGATGAACCAAATGATGGGTTCGGCTGCGACATCGATGTCCACAATTTTTAGTAAAAAAGTTGATATTTCACCACCAAGCTTACACTTGCTTGATTTATCGGAAGGCGAAGGATTTGAATATTTACCGCCGGACGACGTGCTTGTAAAAGTATCGTTCCGTTTAAAAGTAGGAAACTTAATTGATTCTAACATTATGCAATTGTTGCCGATTCATTTTGCGAAAGAATTAGTCGAAAATTTATTAAATCCGTCTAGTACAAAGACACAAACATCAGCTACAATAAATACGAACGAGCCACGTCAAACCGCGCCATCCGTACAAGCGCAACCAGCGTCTTCACCGGCTCAACAAACGCAAAAAGAAGCTCCTCAACATGTTGGAGTGGGAGCAGTACAGCAGCCTGTCAACGTCCAGCCTGTTGCTTTTGCAAGTTTTGAACCAGCGCCATTGCCAGAAGCGGAATCGCGCAATCTCGACATGTTGCTTGATATCCCGCTGCAGGTGACGGTGGAACTCGGGCGCACGAAGCGCTCTGTACAAGACATTTTAAGTTTATCGTCAGGTTCCATCATTGAACTTGATAAGCTGGCTGGTGAACCGGTTGACATTTTAGTTAATAACAAATTGATCGCGAAAGGTGAAGTTGTCGTCATCGATGAAAATTTCGGCGTGCGTGTGACGAGCATTATTAGCCAAAGCGATCGGTTAAACAAATTACGATAATTCGGGAGGTTTTTGGAGAATGGCGAGAATTTTAATTGTTGATGATGCAGCATTTATGAGAATGATGATTAAAGATATTTTAACGAAAAATGGGCACGAAGTCGTCGCGGAAGCAGCTGATGGGGCGCAAGCGGTCGAAAAATATAAAGAGTTTCGCCCAGACTTAGTCACAATGGACATTACGATGCCAGAGATGGATGGCATTACGGCGCTGAAAGAAATTAAAAAAATTGACAGCAACGCCAAAGTCATTATGTGTTCAGCCATGGGGCAACAAGCGATGGTTATTGATGCCATTCAAGCAGGAGCAAAAGATTTTATTGTCAAGCCGTTCCAAGCAGATCGCGTCATTGAAGCGATTAACAAAACGCTCGGTTAGAGGTGGAATTCATTGCGCTATATTCGCATCATCATGTTGTGCGCGTTCGTTGTTCTGCAAGCAGTTTCTCCTGCTTTTGCAGAACAAACGAATAGCGTAAAAGAATGTGTAGAGCATCCAGAAAAGTGTAAAGAACAACAAACAGACAAGGCAACGGAATCGGAAATCGTTGCCCAGCCGTCTCCCATTACAATTTGGGACTTTGTCAAACTCATTTTTGCAACGGCTTTTGTTGTATTTTTGTTATATGCGCTTTTAAAATGGTTAAATAAACAAAACCGATTTTATGAGCGAAAAGGGCTTATCCAACATTTAGGTGGGACAAGTTTAGGAACGAATCGAACGATTCAAATCGTGAAAGTCGGTCGACGCGTATTTGTTGTCGGTGTAGGTGAATCGATTCACTTATTAAAAGAAATTACAGATGAACAAGAAATTGAGGAGTTGCTTAAGCAACATGAAGCGCGTCTTGATTCATTGCTTGATACGAACGTATGGAAATCGCTCCAATCGCTTTTGCAACGAAAAACAAACGAACCTCGCTTTCGCCAATTGTTTGATCGAGAATTACAACAGTTGGCTGAAAAGCGAAAACAGGCGATGAGAGCGCTCGAAAAAGAAAGGGATTCACATGAATGAAGTCATGCAGTTTTTTAATAATAGTGCGCCTGAAAACGTAGCCACATCCGTCAAACTGTTATTGCTCTTGACGGTCTTGTCCATTGCGCCAGGCATTTTAATTATGGTGACATCGTTTACGCGCATCGTCATTGTTTTATCGTTTGTTAGAACAGCGCTCGGCACGCAACAAATGCCGCCAAACCAAGTTATTATCGGACTGTCGCTATTTTTAACATTTTTTATTATGGCGCCGACGTTTCAACAAATAAATCGTGACGCCTTGCAGCCATTGTTTGATGAAAAAATTAATTTAGAGCAAGCTTATGAACGAGCTGAAGCACCGCTAAAAGAATTTATGAGTAAACATACGCGTCAAAAAGACTTAGCTTTATTTTTAAGCTACGCAGGGGCTGAACAACCGAAAACGGTACAAGACATTCCGATGTCAGCGCTCGTTCCCGCTTTTGCGATTAGCGAATTAAAAACAGCGTTTCAAATCGGCTTTATGTTATTCATCCCGTTTTTAGTCATTGATATGATTGTCGCCAGTGTATTAATGTCGATGGGGATGATGATGTTACCGCCGGTCATGATTTCGTTGCCGTTTAAAATTTTATTGTTTGTCTTGGTGGACGGTTGGTATTTAGTCGTGAAATCATTATTAGAAAGCTTTTAAAGTAGGTGGGAAAAATGAGTCCCGATTTTGTTATTCAAGTGGCGGAACGCGGTGTATATATGGTGCTTGTCATATGCGGTCCGCTCATGTTGCTTGCCCTTGCAGTCGGCTTGTTTGTAAGCATTTTGCAAGCGACAACGCAAATTCAAGAACAAACGTTAGCATTTGTACCGAAAATTGTTGCGGTATTACTCGGTCTCGTCTTCTTCGGACCGTGGATGCTTTCGCGCATGATTTCATATGCATACAACATTTTTAATAACTTAAGTAAATTTGTAGGATGAAGCGTATGGAGCTATACACGTATGTACCGACATTTTTGCTCATTTTTGCGCGCGTCGCTTCATTCTTTGTGACGATGCCGCTTTTCTCGTATCGAAACATACCAAGCGTTCATAAAATCGGTTTTGCTTTTTTTATCAGTTGGCTGATGTTTTTTTCACTCGATCCAAAACCATTAAATATTGACGGAACGTATATGATGCTGCTAATGAAAGAAGTGCTGGTCGGGCTACTTATTGGGCTTGTGGCTTTTATGATTATGTCAGCGATTCAAATTGCAGGCGGATTCATTGATTTCCAAATGGGATTTGCGATTGCAAACGTTATCGATCCGCAAACAGGCGCCCAAAGCCCATTAATGGGACAATATTTATACACGCTTGCTTTGTTTTTTTTGCTTGCCGTCAATGGACATCATTTGTTGTTAGACGGTATTTTTTATAGCTATCAGTTCGTTCCGCTCGATCATCTCATTTCTTTCGGGAATGGACAAATTGCAGAACAAGTTGTTCGTTTATTTCAGGCGATGTTTGTGATTGCATTGCAAATGGCCATTCCGATTGTCGGTTGTTTATTTTTAGTTGATGTAGCGCTTGGCATTGTAGCGCGCACCGTTCCACAAATGAACATTTTTGTCATTGGTCTACCTGTAAAAATTATCGTTAGCTTTGTTTTGTTTGTCATTGTATTTTCAAGCATGTTTGTCGTCACCAAACAACTGTTTGAACTCACTTTTATGTCGATGCGCAACATGATGAAACTATTAGGAGGCGCGTAACGTGAGTTGGCTGTCCGTTGATTTGCAGTTTTTCGCCGGAGAAAAAACAGAAAAAGCAACGCCGAGAAAGCGGCAAGAAGTGCGTAAAAAAGGACAAGTAGCAAAAAGTGCGGATGCGACCGCTGCCTTTTTAATGCTCGTTGTTTTCCTCGTTCTCTCGTTTTCTTCGGGCGTATGGGGAGATGCGGTTGTGCGGCTATTTCGCCAGTCGTTTCAACATTACTTTTTTATGGACGTCACGGTCGATTCTGTGCAGCTTATTTTCGTTGATCTTTTGCGACAACTTGCTATGCTCGTTGGACCAATTTTTTTAGCCGCCATCGCTGCGGCGCTATTTGCTAATTTTGTGCAAGTTGGTTTTTTATTCACGACCGAACCGTTGCAAATGAAATTAAGTAAACTCGATCCGATCCAAGGGTTTAAGCGCATATTTTCACTTCGTGCGCTTGTGGAATTGTTAAAGTCCATTTTAAAAGTATTGTTTGTTGGTGTTGTCACTTTTTCTGTTTTATGGCTACACATCGACGATATTTTATCGCTATCTCATAAGTCGATTGGAGCGATTGCGGCCACGCTTGGACGTTTAACGATTCAAATGGGGATTGCTGCTTCTGTCGCTTTACTGTTTCTTTCAATGTTCGATTATTTGTATCAACGGTACGATTTTGAAAAAAATATTCGTATGTCAAAGCAAGACATTAAAGATGAATACAAAAAGACAGAAGGTGACCCGTTAATTAAATCGCGCATTAAGCAAAAGCAACGGGAAATGGCGATGCGCCGCATGATGCAAGAAGTACCGAAAGCAGATGTCGTCATTACAAACCCGACACATTTTGCAGTTGCGTTAAAGTATGATGAACAACAAGCAGATGCCCCAATCATTGTCGCTAAAGGGGCAGACTATATGGCGCAAAAAATAAAAGATATTGCTAAAAAAAACGATGTCATGATCGTTGAAAATCGTCCGCTCGCTCGCGCATTATACGATCAAACAGATGTCGGGATGGTCATTCCAGAAGTGTTTTTTAAAGCGGTGGCGGAAATTTTAGCGTACGTCTATAAAACGAAAAATAAACTTTAATTTCATGTATGTAGACAGGAGAGAACGTTTATGTCGGCAAGGGACTTATCTGTATTACTTATGGTTGTATTAATTGTAGCGATGCTCATCATTCCTCTACCATCATGGTTGCTTAGCGTCCTCATCATTATGAATATTTCTCTTGCGTTGCTCGTTCTCTTAACATCAATGAATAT
Source organism: Anoxybacillus suryakundensis (assembly GCF_001418025.1). Taxonomy (NCBI): domain Bacteria; kingdom Bacillati; phylum Bacillota; class Bacilli; order Caryophanales; family Anoxybacillaceae; genus Anoxybacillus; species Anoxybacillus suryakundensis. Next base: position 97,818 of record NZ_LIOK01000007.1, on the reverse strand, counting down.
GCGCGAACCGCTCCAATTTTCGATCTTCCCTTCGCTTCTCCTTTTGCTTACATTATTTCGCCTCGGTTTAAACGTTTCAACGACTCGTTCGATTTTAAGTAAAGGAGAAGCAGGAGGAGTTGTTGAAACGTTTGGAACGTTCGTTATTGGTGGAAATGTTGTTGTTGGTTTCGTCGTGTTTTTAATTTTAATTATTATTCAATTCGTTGTCATCACAAAAGGGGCAGAGCGCGTATCTGAAGTTGCGGCGCGCTTTACGCTCGATGCGATGCCCGGAAAACAAATGAGTATTGATGCAGATTTAAATGCGGGCATCATCTCTGAACAACAAGCGAGAGAACGACGCGAAAAAGTTGCGCAAGAAGCTGATTTTTATGGTGCGATGGACGGAGCAAGCAAATTCGTTAAAGGTGATGCCATCGCAGGAATTATTATTGTTCTAATTAATATGCTATTCGGAATTGTCATCGGGATGGTACAGCAAGGCATGGATATTGGGGAAGCGGCAAGGAGATACACATTATTAACTGTTGGAGATGGAATCGTTAGCCAAATTCCAGCGCTATTAATTTCAACTGCGACAGGGATTGTCGTCACGCGTGCCGCTTCCGATGATAACTTAGGTGCCGACATTATGCGGCAGCTGTTTGCTTATCCGAAAATGCTATATGTCACAGCAGGGACGATTTTTTTTACTCGGATTGTTGACGCCCATTTATGATTTGTTAACGATGCCGATCGCGGCTTTGCTTGCTTTTGGAGCATATCAATTAACAAAACAAGCGCATGTGTCTGAAACAACACCGGAAGAAACAGAAGAAGAAATAGAAATGGATCAAATGAAAAGCCCAGAAAGTGTTGTTAGTTTATTAAGCGTTGATCCGATTGAGTTCGAGTTTGGATACGGCTTAATTCCGCTCGCTGATGCTAATCAAGGTGGGGATTTGCTAGATCGTATCGTGATGATCCGCCGTCAGCTCGCTTTAGAGCTTGGTATCGTGATTCCCGTTGTTCGTATTCGCGATAACATTCAACTGCAACCGAATGAATATCGACTAAAAATTAAAGGAAATGAAGTGGCACGAGGGGAATTGCTGCTTGATCATTATTTGGCGATGAGCCCAGGCATTGAAGATGATTCGATTGAAGGAATCGATACAGTTGAGCCAGCGTTCGGCTTACCGGCAAAATGGATCTCTGAAGAAATGAAAGAACGAGCTGAAATGTTTGGATATACAGTTGTTGATCCTCCGTCTGTCGTATCAACACATATAACCGAGCTGTTAAAAGCGCATGCGCATGAGTTGCTCGGCCGTCAAGAAACGAAGCAGCTCATTGATCATGTGAAAGAATCGTATCCTATTTTAGTTGAAGAAGTGACACCAAATCCGTTATCGGTAGGCGACATTCAAAAAGTGCTGGCGAATTTATTACGTGAAAAAGTATCGATTCGCAATTTGCCGGTCATTTTTGAGACGCTTGCGGATTTTGCTCGGATGACGACAGATCCAGATCTTTTAACAGAATACGTTCGTCAAGCACTCGCCCGTCAAATTACGAGCCAATATGTGGTTGAAGGTCAACCGTTACGTGTCATTACGTTATCAGGGAAAGTTGAAAAAATGATTGCAGAAGGTGTGCAACAAACGGAGCACGGTAATTATTTAGCGCTCGATCCCGTTGTTTCACAAGCAATTATTGAAGCGATTGCGATGCAAATTGAGCAATTTCCTTTTCAAGATCAATCGCCTATTTTGCTTTGCTCACCGGCTGTGCGCATGTATGTGAGACAATTAACGGAGCGATATTTCCGTCACGTTCCGGTATTGTCGTATAATGAACTTGAAGCCAATGTGGAAGTTCAAAGTGTTGGGGTGGTGAATGTGGAATGAAGGTGAAAAAGTTTGTGGCTTCATCAATGCCAGAAGCGATGAAAATGATTCGAGCTGAGCTCGGCAATGATGCCGTCATTTTAAACTCGAAAGTTGTACACAAAAAAGGTTTTCTTGGGTTGTTTGCCCGGAAAAATATCGAAGTGATTGCTGCTGTTGATCCGAAACCAGCCACTCCGCCTGTTCAAAAAATAAAAGAAAAACGAAAAGAGCGCACAGAACCGATGCGTGATGAACAGCTATTAAAAGAAATTCATGAATTAAAGGCAACGATTCATCAGTTGTCACATGGAGGAGAACTTTATCCAACCCCGTTAAAGATGATCGATGGGCATTTAATCGATCAAGAAATAAGCGATGATGTGCGAGCTATGTTTATGTCTACCTTGTTGCAACGTTGGTACACGTCTGGAGCAAATGCGTCGTATGAAGAAGTGAAGCAATGGCTTCATGAAGAAATCGTTCAAGCATTATCTTCTCTTTCGTTTGGCGGCATGTCGTTTCAAAAAAAATTCGTGAACGTTGTCGGACCGACGGGTGTTGGTAAAACGACAACACTTGCGAAAATGGCTGCCGATTGTGTCATTAAACATCGAAAAAAAGCAGCGTTTATTACGACAGATACGTATCGTATTGCGGCAATTGATCAGTTAAAAACATATGCTAAAATTTTGAATGTTCCACTTGAAGTATGTTACAATCTCGACGATTTTCGTCAAGCGAAAGAAAAGCTCGCGTCATACGATATTATATTTATTGATACAGCTGGACGAAATTTTCGCAATGCCCAATATGTGAACGATTTAAAAGAAATGATTGATTTTAATGAAGAAATGGAAACGTTTCTTGTATTGTCGCTTACAGCAAAATGGCGAGATATGAAAGACATTTACACACAGTTTTCCATTATTCCGATTCATAAATTTATTTTTACGAAAGTCGATGAAACGAGTCGACACGGAGCGATGTTAAATATGATGATCCAGTGCGGCATCGGTGCAGCGTATATGACGCACGGGCAAAACGTACCTGATGATATTGTTGAAGCTACTCCACAGCTTGTGGCAAATATGGTTACTGGGGTCGAGCAACGATGATGAGAGATCAAGCGGAAAGCTTACGTTTACGTGTGAAAAAAATGCAACATGAAGCAGAAACGAAAGCGATTGCTGTATTGAGTGGCAAAGGTGGCGTTGGAAAGTCGAACGTTTCGTTAAACTTTTCCTTAGCATTGCGCCAACGAGGAAAACATGTATTGTTATTTGATATGGATATTGGTATGGGGAATATTGATATTTTGCTTGGACATACATCTTCTCGTACGATCATCGATATTTTTCGTCCAGACGTCACCATTCATGATATTATAAAAACAGGACCAGAGCAGTTGTCGTTTATTGCGGGGGGAACGGGATTAACAGAAATTTTTCATATGGATGAGCAAAAAGTCGAATATTTTATTGAACAATTACAGCTTGTTTCCGAGCAATACGACTATCTCATTTTCGATATGGGAGCGGGTATGTCTGAAGATCGTCTTCAGTTGCTCAAGGCCGTGGATGATATTTTCATCGTAACGACACCTGAGCCGACTGCTTTAACAGATGCATATGCAACAATGAAGTACATTCATTTAGCAGATCCGCAACTTCCGATTTATGTGTTAGTCAATCGCGCACGTTCGGATAAAGAAGGAACAGAAACGTTGCAACGTTTAAAACAAGTGGCGAAACGGTTTTTAGGAAAACAATTACATGCATTAGGATATATACCCGAAGACCGAACAGTAAGCACCGCAGTTATTCGGCAAACGCCCTTTCTTTTATTTGACCCGAGTGCGAAGGCGAGTAAGGCGCTTATGCAAATGACGGAGCGCTACTTAGTAAAAGAAGAACACGAGGAGCAAACGAAACGTCCGTTTCACTTCTTTGCTAAGCTACGTCAATACTTTTTGGAAAGGTAGGTTATCATCGCTGTGAAGAAAGCAAAAGTGCTCGTCGTTGATGACTCTGCTTTTATGCGAAAATTAATTAGTGATTTTTTGTCCGAACATCCGCGGTTGCACGTTGTCGGTACAGCACGTGACGGACAAGAAGCGTTACAAAAAATTGAGCAATTCAATCCGGATGTCGTGACGCTAGATGTTGAGATGCCTGTCATGAACGGGCTTGAAACGTTAAAGCATATAATGCAAAAACGACCTCTTCCTGTCGTTATGATCTCAAGCACGACGACAGAAGGGGCAGAAAATACGATTTTAGCGTTGCAATATGGGGCGGTTGACTTTATTGCGAAGCCTTCCGGAGCGATCTCGCTAGATTTATATAAAATTAAAGATAAAATGATCGAAAAAGTTCTTTTGGCAAGCGAAGCGAATTTACGAACGGTGAAAACAAAACAAAAAATGTCTATGTTGCCACAAAAGCAATATAGTAAAATAGAGGTAAGTGAACGACAAAATGTAAGTGGAAAGAAAAAAATCATCGCGATCGGTACATCAACAGGTGGACCGCGTGCGCTTCAACACGTATTAACAAAATTTCCAGCAACGATTGACGCACCGATTTTAGTTGTTCAACATATGCCAAAAGGGTTTACAAAGTCGTTAGCGACCCGACTTGATTCATTATGTCACATTCGCGTCAAAGAGGCAGAGGATGGTGAAATTATTCAAAAGGGGACAGCGTATATCGCACCAGGAGGAAAACACTTACATGTGAAACGTGTAGGGATGTCGCTAGCCATCCACTTGGATGAAGCAGCACCGCGCAATGGTCATCGACCTTCTGTTGACGTGATGTTTGAATCGCTAAGCGCCTTAACAGATTACGAGAAAATCGCTGTTATTATGACAGGCATGGGTTCAGACGGTACAGCAGGATTAAAACAATTAAAGTCTTCGGGTAAGACGTTTGTCATTGCAGAATCTGCCGAATCTTCCGTTGTATTCGGCATGCCTAAGTCAGCCATTGCTGCAAACGTTGTTGATGAGATCGTTCACGTGGACGATATTGCTGAAGCGGTAATGAAACACGTACAAGTTTGAGGGGGATAGGAACAATGGACATGAGTCAATACCTCGAAGTGTTTATTGATGAAAGTAAAGAGCATTTACAAACAATTAACGAGCAACTGCTAGAACTTGAAAAAAATCCAGACGATGTGTCGATCGTTAATGAAATTTTCCGCTCCGCCCATACGTTAAAAGGAATGTCAGCAACGATGGGATTTGAGGACTTAGCCAATTTAACACATCAAATGGAAAATGTACTTGATGCGATTCGTAATGGGAAAATTGCGGTGACGCCTGAACTGCTTGACGTCATTTTTCGCGCTGTTGACGATTTAGAAGCGATGGTCGTTTCCATTGCAGAAGGTGGAGATGGAAAACGTGACGTTACAGAAGTTGTTGCGCAGTTAAAGCAAATTGAAAAAGGAGAAGTCGTTGTAGCACAAAAAAGCACCCCAACATATGAACAAACATACGATGAGTTTGAATACACGATTTTAAAACAGTCAGCTGAACAAGGGTTCCACAGTTATGAGGTTGCAATTAAACTGCGCTCTGACTGTTTATTAAAAGCTGCCCGCGTATTTATGATTTTTGAAGTGATTGAACAAATCGGTGAAGTGATCAAGTCTGTTCCGACCGTTGAAATGCTTGAGGCCGAACAGTTTGACGATCAATTTGTTGTGACGGTAGTGACAAAAGTATCACAAGATGAGTTACAAAAGCGCATTATGAAAGTATCTGAAGTAGAAGAAGTAAACGTCCAACCGGTTGATTTACATAGACCTGTTGCGCAGGAAAATGCCCACGAAAAACCGGTGGAACAAAAAGAAGAGCCGAAAACAGTGGAACAAGTCGCGGAGAAAAAACAAGAAGGACAAGAAGAAAAAGCGACTGGAAAGCAAGTAAGCAACAAAACGATTCGCGTCAATATTGAGCGCCTTGATGTATTAATGAACTTATTTGAAGAACTTGTCATTGATCGCGGCCGACTAGAACAAATTTCGCGTGAGTTAAACAACCCTGAATTACACGAAACAGTTGAACGGATGTCGCGCATTTCGGGAGACTTGCAAAACATTATTTTAAATATGCGCATGGTACCTGTTGAAACGGTATTTAACCGCTTTCCGCGAATGGTTCGTCAATTAGCTCGCGATTTAGGGAAGAAAATTAATCTTGAAATTATCGGAGCAGAAACGGAGCTCGATCGCACAGTAATTGATGAAATTGGCGACCCGCTCGTTCACTTGTTGCGCAATGCTATCGATCATGGCATTGAAACGCCAGATGTGCGCCGAGAGAAAGGAAAACCGGAAGAAGGAACAGTCAAGCTCAAAGCATATCATAGCGGCAATCATGTATTTATTGAAATCGAAGACGACGGTGCGGGCATTAGTCGTGAAAAAGTGCTGAAAAAAGCCATTAGTAAAGGCATTATCTCGGAACAAAACGCAGCCAATTTAACAGACAAACAAGTATATGAACTTATTTTTGCTTCAGGTTTTTCAACAGCGGATAAAGTATCTGACATTTCAGGACGCGGTGTCGGATTAGATGTTGTAAAAAGTACGATTGAATCGCTTGGTGGATCAGTATCCATTGACTCGGAAGAAGGGGTCGGTTCGGTCTTTTCGATTCAGCTACCGCTTACACTATCTATTATCTCAGTTATGTTAGTTGAAATTCAAAATGAAAAATATGCGATTCCGTTGTCATCGATTATCGAGACAGCCATTGTGAAAAAAGAAGATATTTTACATGCCCATAATCAAAAAGTGATTGATTTTCGTGGGAAAGTTGTACCGCTTTTATTCTTAAGAGATATTTTTGAAGTGCCGGTCATCAAGGAAGAAGACGATTTCTTATCGGTCGTCATTGTGCGTAAAGGTGAGAAAATGGCTGGACTTGTCGTCGATTCATTTATTGGTCAACAAGAAGTGGTGTTAAAATCGCTTGGCAACTACTTAACGTCCGTATTTGCTATTTCTGGGGCAACCATTTTAGGTGACGGACAAGTTGCGCTCATTATTGACTGCAATGCGTTAATTAAGTAGGAGCAAGCGAGAGGGGGAATTTAATGTGGCTGAACTGAAAGTGATTATTTTTCAACTAAAAGACGAAGAATACGCAATTCCAGTCCAACAAGTGCGCTCGATTGAAAAAATTCAACATATTACACGCGTTCCTCGCGTTCCGAAATATGTTAAGGGCGTCATTAATTTGCGTGGAGTCGTTACACCGATTATTGATTTACGCATGCGGTTTGGGTTAGAAGAAGCGACATTTTCCGACCATACGCGCGTCATTATCGTTGCGCTTGATGATATGGAAGTTGGTTTAATTGTTGATGCGGCAAACGATGTCGTTGATATTTCAACGGACGCCATTGAACCGCCGCCAGAAGTAGTTGATGCAACAACAGCGGATTATATTAATGGTGTCGTAAAAATTGGAAAGCGTCTATTTATTTTATTAAACTTAGAAAAAGTATTAAAAACAGAGAAAGGATAAATCGTCCATGTCATATTTTGAACGGATGGATGCCGTCCATATGGACATACTAAAAGAGATTGGCAATATCGGTGCGGGCCATGCAGCAACGGCGTTATCAAAACTGTTAAATAAAAGAATTGAAATGACGATTCCTGATGTGCGCATCATTTCTTTTGACGAAATGATGGACATTGTCGGGGGAGCTGACAATGTCGTTGCTGCTGTTTTTTTGCGTATTGAAGGAGATGCACCTGGCAATATGTTTTTTGTACTATCGATTGAGCAGGCGGAACGATTTATTCAACAAATGACTGGCGACGAACAGTTTAAATTAGAACAAGATTGTTCAGAGCTATCGTTATCTGCATTGCAAGAGCTGGGCAACATTTTAGCCGGTTCGTATTTATCATCTTTATCGGACTTTACCAATTTAAATTTACATCCATCTGTTCCGGCGCTCAGCATTGATATGATCGGTGCAATTCTAAGCTATGGATTAATTGAAATGTCGCGCGTCGGTGATCATGTCATCGTCGTTGATACAGCAATTCACGAGGAACATCAGCCGGATGATCGCGTCAATGGCCACTTTTTCTTACTTCCTGACCCTGAATCATTTCATATCATCTTTCGAGCTTTAGGTGTGGAACATGATGAGTGAAATTGTTCAAGTGGTGAAAGTCGGGATTGCTGACATGAATATTGTCAAGGCACCGCATGTCATTCGCACATGTGGGCTTGGCTCGTGCGTTGGTGTGGTCGTATATGATTTAACAAAAGAAGTGGCCGGGATGGCGCATGTGATGTTACCTGATTCATCGTTAGCAAAATCCGAAAACATGAATGTGGCGAAATATGCCGACACCGCGATTGAGGAGCTGATCCGGCGCGTCATTGAGGCAGGAGGACGAAACGGTCATTTGAAAGCAAAAATGGCTGGTGGTGCACAAATGTTTCAGTTTCGCACAGGGACGACGGATATGATGCGTATCGGACCGCGCAACGTTGAGGCTGTTCGCCAGCAGCTTCAACGCTTTCGCATTCCGATTGTTGCTGAAGATGTCGGAGGAAGTAGCGGACGGACGATTGAATTTCATCCGAAAACAGGTATATTGCTCATTCGAACAGTAAATCAAGGGGTACGGGAAATGTAATGGCTGGTACATGGAAATTTAACATTGGCTTTGCTTTATTCGGCTGTATGATCGCCTTTTTTTCTTCACTATTGCAAAATAGCATATGGACATCTACAATACGGGCTTTCATTGCCTTTGTTGTTTTCTTTGTTTTCGCATTTATTGTTCGCTGGATGATCGGATTTATCCAAAGAGATGAATCAGCATCGAACGTTTCGTTTGTGCAACGGAATGACACCGAAGTTGAGCAGATGATTGAAGACTTAAGCGAAGAAGAGCAACAAAAAGTAGCCGAGTATATTCGTCAATTATTGAGTCACGAAGAGAAATAGTAGCTTAGGGGGGATGATATATTGTGCTGGCAAAAGTGGATTGATGCTCGCGATCGCGAGGCGGGCAACCAACTGATTGAAAAGTATATGCCACTTGTCGATTATCACGTACAACGTATGGCTTCATCCCTTCCGAAAAGCGTGAAAAAAGAAGATTTGAAAAGTTTAGCGTTACTCGGTTTATACGATGCGCTAGAAAAATTCGATCCTTCGCGTGATTTAAAGTTTGACACGTATGCTTCATTTCGTATTCGTGGCGCCATTTTAGATGGTTTGCGCAAAGAAGATTGGCTTCCCCGAAGCGTACGAGAAAAAGCGAAGAAAATTGAAGCGACAATCGAGCAGTTACAACAACTGCATATGCGTGACGTTAGTGCCAAAGAAGTGGCTCACGCGTTAAATATATCAGAAGACGAAGTATACGCAGTCATGAATGAGCAGTTTTTCGCGAATGTTTTATCGCTTGATGAGCGACCATTTGACGATGACGATGATCAATCATCGTTTACGATACGTGATGACCGATCGCCATCGCCTGAAGAGCACATATTGCGAGAAGAACAAATTGCTCAACTAGCAAATGTCATACAACAATTGAATGAAAAAGAACAGTTAGTCATTAGTTTGTTTTACAGAGAGGAACTGACGTTTACAGAAATCGGGCATATTATGGGACTGTCGACGTCACGGATTTCCCAAATTCACGCCAAAGCTTTATTTAAAATGCGCAAACTGATTGAGCAAGCGATATGACAGTCCTTCATCAAACAACTTTTATGAAGGAAGTGAAACAATGAGCTTAAAGTTAGTCGAGTTACAAGTAGCGTTGCCGAAAACGCATGAGCTCGGGAAGTGGCAAGAACATATGCAACAGTATGGACAGCTTGCTCAGCAACAGCTTGCAACAGAAATGAAAAAACAAGACGAGCGTATTCGGCAGCAAGTGACGAAAGCCGAACAAAGCGAACGTTCTAAATGGAAAAAGCAATCTGAGAAGAAAGAAAAAAGCAAACACCCTTACAAAGGAACGCATATTGATTTTACCGGATAAGAGGGATGATATGACAACGTTTTTATGGTTTGTTAGCTTCGTGTTGCATGGTATTTCTCTCTTTCTTATCATCCTTTTATCTTTAAAATGGATGAAAATTAAAGAGACGGAAAGAGAGCAAGCGGAGCTTATTCGCGAAATGGAAACGATGATGACAACATATTTAATGCAGTTCAAAGAAGAAAATGAACGATTTGTTAAACAAATTACATCATCGACTATTCGCCAACATTCTCGTTCATTGCGAAAAGAACAAATGTCTCCTCCGGTTGAGCATGTTGTTGACCGCATCGAGTTATCGTCAACTGCGCCAAAGGAAGAGCAATCGCTTGAATCGCTTGTTTCAGAAGCATTAAAGCTTCAACAACAAGGAAGAACGATCGATGAGATTGCGAAGACGCTCAAACGTGGCAAAACAGAAATGGAGCTTTTGCTTAAATTTCACCAAAAGTAGTTGAATGTGCTTTTTAATTATGATATAGTTCTATTTGGTGTGAATACACACGCTCATCGATTTAAGCAACGGTGCTGCCTTACAGTCTTGCTTAAAAATGACGTGAGCGGAGGAAAAAAACCGTATAGGAGGATGAAAGATGTCTGTCATTTCAATGAAACAATTGCTTGAAGCAGGGGTTCACTTCGGGCATCAAACACGTCGCTGGAACCCGAAAATGAAAAAGTACATTTTCACTGAGCGCAATGGTATTTATATCATTGACTTACAAAAAACAGTGAAAAAAGTAGAAGAAGCGTATAACTTCGTCAAAGAACTTGCGGAAAACGGTGGTAAAATTTTATTCGTCGGTACGAAAAAACAAGCGCAAGATTCTGTGAAAGAAGAAGCAGAACGCTCTGGCATGTTCTACGTGAACCAACGTTGGTTAGGTGGAACGTTAACAAACTTTGCAACTATTCAAAAACGTATTAAACGCTTAAAAGAAATCGAAAGAATGGCTGAAGATGGCACATTCGATGTATTGCCTAAAAAAGAAGTGGTAAAACTAAAGAAAGAGTTAGAGCGTCTTGAAAAGTTTTTAGGCGGTATTAAAGAAATGAAAGAATTGCCAGATGCATTATTTGTCATCGACCCACGCAAAGAGCGCATTGCCGTTGCAGAAGCTCGTAAATTAAACATTCCGATCATCGGAATCGTGGATACAAACTGTGATCCAGACGAAATCGACTACGTCATTCCTGCGAACGACGATGCGATTCGCGCTGTGAAACTTCTTACATCTAAAATTGCTGATGCGATTTTAGAAGCAAAACAAGGCGAAGAAGCCGTTGTCACAGCTGAGTAAGCATGTGAAAGGTGATAAGAGGGGGGAGCCTTTTATCACCTTTTTTTAAGAAAATCGGGCATAATAAGCATACGAACCGTTTCGGTTTGTGTACATACGATTTGGCACATAAAAAAGGAGGATGTTTCATATGGCAATTACTGCTCAAATGGTAAAAGAATTGCGCGAAAAAACTGGCGCAGGAATGATGGACTGCAAAAAAGCGTTAACAGAAACAAACGGTGATATGGAAAAAGCGATCGACTGGCTTCGTGAAAAAGGAATGGCGAAGGCAGCGAAAAAAGCAGATCGCATTGCAGCTGAAGGAACAACATTAATTGAAGTTGATGGAAATACAGCTGTCATTTTAGAAGTAAACTCTGAAACAGACTTCGTTGCGAAAAACGAAGGGTTTAAAACATTAGTAAAAGAATTAGCAGATCATTTATTAAAACATAAGCCTGCAACAGTAGAAGAAGCGTTGCAACAAAAAATGGACAACGGTGCGACAGTAGAAGAACATATTAACGCAGCGATCGCTAAAATTGGCGAAAAAATTACGTTACGTCGCTTTGCAGTTGTAGAAAAAGATAATAATGCAGCGTTCGGTGCATATTTACACATGGGTGGTCGCATTGCCGTATTAACAGTATTAGAAGGTACAACAAATAGCGACATTGCAAAAGATGTAGCGATGCACATTGCTGCGATTAATCCAAAATACGTCTCTCGCGATGAAGTATCCGCGGAAGAAATCGCTCGTGAGCGCGAAGTGTTAAAACAACAAGCATTGAATGAAGGAAAACCAGAAAATATCGTTGAAAAAATGGTTGAAGGCCGCTTAGGCAAATTCTTTGAAGACATTTGCTTACTTGAGCAAAGCTTTGTAAAAAATCCAGACGTCAAAGTACGCCAATTTGTAGAATCTAATGGTGCGACTGTAAAAAGCTTCATCCGTTACGAAGTAGGCGAAGGTATTGAAAAGCGTCAAGATAACTTCGCTGAAGAAGTTATGAGCCAAGTTCGTAAGTAATGAATACAAATAGGGAACACATATGTGTTCCCTATTTTTAGAGAACGGTATGGAGGTTTACAATGAAAAGCCCAAAATATAAACGTGTCGTTTTAAAATTAAGCGGTGAAGCGTTAGCTGGTGATCAAGGATTTGGCATTAATCCGTCTGTCATTAAATCCATTGCGCAACAAGTAAAAGAGGTAGCAGAACTTGGAGTTGAAGTGGCGGTCGTTGTTGGCGGTGGGAATATTTGGCGCGGTAAAATCGGCAGTGAAATGGGAATGGATCGTGCCACAGCCGATTATATGGGCATGCTAGCAACAGTAATGAACTCGCTTGCTTTGCAAGACAGCCTAGAGCAACTTGGTGTGCAAACGCGCGTGCAAACGTCTATTGAAATGCGTCAAGTGGCAGAGCCTTACATTCGTCGAAGAGCGATTCGTCACTTAGAGAAAAAACGTGTCGTCATTTTTGCAGCAGGAACAGGGAATCCGTACTTCTCGACAGATACGACAGCCGCGCTTCGTGCTGCAGAAATTGAAGCGGATGTCATTTTAATGGCGAAAAACAACGTAGATGGTGTATATAGCGCTGATCCAAAAGTAGACAAAAATGCAGTAAAGTACGATGAACTATCCTACTTGGATGTAATCAAACAAGGATTAGGTGTCATGGATTCCACCGCTTCATCGTTATGTATGGATAACGATATTCCACTTATTGTTTTCTCCATTATGGAAGAAGGAAATATTAAACGTGCCGTATTAGGCGAAAATATTGGAACAATTGTAAGGGGGAAATAAGATGCAAGTATTAACGAACGCGAAAGAAAAAATGGATAAAGCAGTTCAAGCTTTTTCGCGTGAACTCACAACAATTCGCGCAGGTCGTGCAAATCCAGCGTTGCTAGAAAAAATTACAGTAGATTACTACGGCATGCCGACACCAATTATTCAGTTAGCAGGCATTCAAGTGCCAGAAGCGCGCCTTCTTGTTATTCAGCCGTATGACAAATCTGTATTGAAGGAAATTGAAAAAGCTATTTTAGCATCTGATTTAGGATTAACGCCTTCAAACGACGGTTCAGTCATTCGTATTTCCATTCCGCCACTAACGGAAGAGCGCCGTCGTGAGCTTGTAAAGTTAGTAAAAAAATATGCTGAAGAAGCGAAAGTCGCTGTGCGCAACATTCGTCGCGATGCAAACGATGAGTTGAAAAAGCTAGAGAAAAATGGCGAAATTACAGAAGACGAGTTGCGTGGCTATACAGAAGACATTCAAAAATTAACAGACGATCATATCGCAAAAATTGATGTGATCACGAAAGAAAAAGAGAAAGAAGTAATGGAAGTATAAGTCCCTCTATGTTTATAGAGGGTTTTTTGTTATAATTACGAAATAGGGCGCACAGCCTAATCATGTTGGATCAAAGCTGGAGGACACGCGCTTATGTTTGAAAAGATGAAAAGATGGAAAAACAAAGAAGAAGGATATGAGAAAGAAACAATTTTACAAGGACCGATTCCTGCGCATGTGGCAATCATCATGGACGGGAACGGACGATGGGCGAAAAAACGCGCGTTGCCACGTATGGCTGGACATTATGAGGGCATGCAAACGGTACGGAAAATCACGCGCTTTGCGAACGAACTCGGTGTGAACGTGTTAACGTTATACGCGTTTTCAACAGAAAATTGGAAACGACCGAAAACGGAAGTCGATTATTTAATGCAGTTGCCTGAGCAGTTTTTGAATACATTTTTGCCAGAGTTAATCGCAGAAAACGTACAAGTACGCGTCATGGGACATAAAGATCAACTACCTTTACATACGTTACGTGCAGTCGATAAAGCAATCGAAGAGACAAAACAAAATACGGGCTTAATTTTAAATTTTGCGTTAAACTACGGAAGTCGTGCGGAAATTGTGTATGCCGTTCAAAAGCTTGTTGATGATGTGCAAAATGGAATGATTCAAGCAAGCGATGTGAATGAAGAGATGTTCCATTCATATTTAATGACAAACGATTTACCAGATCCCGATTTACTCATTCGCACAAGCGGAGAGATTCGTTTAAGTAATTTCATGCTTTGGCAATTGGCTTATACAGAATTTTGGTTTACAGACGTATTATGGCCAGACTTCACAGAACAACATTTTTTACAGGCGGTATATGAATTTCAACAACGAAGCCGCCGGTTTGGAGGCGTATAATTTCGTATGAAACAAAGAATCGTGACAGCAGTGATTGCAGCTTCAGTCTTTTTACCGATCGTCATATATGGCAGATGGCCATTTTTAGTGTTAACGTATATACTAGCTACGGTTGGCTTATTTGAGCTTATTCGCATGAAACGCATATCGCTTTTTTCGTTCCCGAGCATTGTTAGTTTTCTTACATTATGGCTCTTTTTATATCCATATGAACATATGATAAATATATGGATCCTCGTCGTTGGGCTCTTTTTGTTGCTCATTTATACGGTCATATCAAAAAATGCATTTACATTTGATGATGTAGCATTTATGATTGTCGCTGTCTTATATGTAGGGGTTGGTTTTTATTCTTTTGTTCAAGTGCGTGAAGCCGGTTTGTCGTACATTTTTTATGCGCTTTTTTTAATTTGGGCAACGGATAGCGGAGCGTACTTTGTTGGTCGTGCGTTCGGAAAACGAAAGCTATGGGAGCATATTAGCCCAAACAAAACAGTGGAAGGTGCTATTGGTGGGGTTTTGTGTGCCCTTGTTGTCGTGAGCGTGTATGAGTGGCTATCGCCATTTGCACCGTCTTTCCTCATGTTACTCATTGCGACGGTCATTTTATCCGTTTTCGGACAGCTTGGTGATTTAGTGGAATCGGCATTTAAACGTCACTATGGAGTAAAGGATTCAGGAGCTATTTTGCCAGGACATGGTGGCATTTTAGATCGCTTCGATAGTTTGTTATTTGTTTTGCCAATTTTGCATTTGTTTTACCTTATTGCGTAAAAAGGAGTGGGGCTTTTGCGAGCAATTAGTTTATTAGGAGCGACGGGCTCAATCGGCATGCAAACGTTAGATGTGATTCGCGCCCATCCCGATGCGTTTCGTCTCGTCGCTTTTTCCGCTGGGCGAAATATAGAGCAAGCTCGACATATTATTGAGCAATTTTCACCGAAAGTCGTATGTATTGCTCACAAAGAAGATGCACATATGCTACAAAGCGAATATATAGGGCGAGTGCGCATCGTTTCCGGCGAAGATGGTCTCGTTGAAGTAGCAACGGTTCAAGAAGCAGACATTGTCGTCAATGCGGTTGTCGGAAGCGTTGGATTAGTACCTACGTTACGAGCGATTGAGGCGAAAAAAACGATTGCGTTAGCAAATAAAGAAACGTTAGTTACCGCAGGTCATCTTGTCATGAAACACGCTGCTGACTACGGCGTAACCATTTTGCCTGTCGATAGTGAGCATTCTGCTATCTTTCAATGCTTGCAAGGAGAGCGACAAAAAAATATTGAGTGTATTATTTTAACGGCATCTGGTGGTAGTTTTCGCGATCGGACTCGCGAACAACTACAACACGTCACCGTGGAAGAAGCGTTGAAACACCCGAATTGGTCGATGGGAGCAAAAATTACAATCGATTCTGCAACGATGATGAACAAAGGACTCGAAGTGATCGAAGCACACTGGTTATTCCAATTACCGTATGAACAAATTGACGTCCTTTTACATAAAGAAAGCATTATTCATTCGATGGTACAATTTCATGATGGAAGTGTCATTGCTCAACTCGGAACGCCAGATATGCGCGTACCGATTCAATATGCATTAACATATCCTGACCGTTTTCCGCTACATATTGAGCGACTGAACTTAGCACAAGTAGCCACGTTGCATTTTCAAAAAGTGGACATGAACCGGTTTCGTTGTTTACAATTTGCTTATGAAGCTGGAAAGATAGGCGGGACGATGCCAACGGTATTAAACGCCGCCAATGAAGAAGCGGTGGCGGCCTTTTTAGCTGGACGAATATCGTTTCTAGCGATTGAACAATGCATTGAAAAAGCGATGGAGCGACACGTACCGATTGCTCATCCGAACCTTGAGACGATTCGTGCAGTCGATCTTGAAACGAGACGATATGTAAAATCACTACACATGTAAAAGGTGGTTGAAACTTTGGAGACGGTTATTGCTTTTCTTATTATTTTTGGTGCGCTTGTGTTTTTTCATGAATTAGGCCACTTTATTTTCGCTAAGCGGGCAGGTATTTTATGCCGCGAGTTTGCAATTGGATTTGGTCCAAAAGTGTTTTCGATGAAAAAAGGGGAAACGACGTACACCATTCGTCTACTTCCACTTGGCGGTTTTGTGCGCATGGCTGGCGAAGACCCTGAGATGATTGACGTTAAGCGCGGGCAAGTTGTCGGTTTATTGTTTCATTCAGACGGTAAAGTGAAGAAAGTAATCGTCAATCATAAAGATGAATATGAAGATGCGAAAATCATCGAGGTGGAACGTGCAGACTTTGAACGTGGGCTATATATTGAAGGTTACGAGAATGAGGATGATCGTTTACAACGCTTTGAGCTAAGCGATCCAGCGTACATCGTTATTGATCGCGAAGAAGTACAAATAGCACCGTATGATCGTCAATTCGGTTCAAAAACGCTCGGACAGCGGGCAATGGCTATTTTCGCTGGTCCGCTAATGAATTTCATCTTAGCGCTTGTCATCTTTATTGTTATTGGGCTATTACAAGGTTACCCTGTCGATAAACCGATTGTTGGTGAATTGACAGAAGACGGTGCTGCGCGTCAAGCAGGATTGAAACAAGGTGATATTGTCATTTCGATTGACGGACAGCCGATGTCTTCATGGACAGATGTTGTTACAATGATTCGAAAAAGCCCAGAAAAACCGCTCCAATTTCAAGTGAAGCGCAACGGCCAAATGATCGATCTCACTGTTACACCAGAAAAGAAAACGATAGAAGGGGAGACGATCGGGCTGATCGGTGTATATGGACCGATGGAAAAATCGGTTGTTGGGGCGATCAAACAAGGAGCGCTAGAAACGTACTATTGGACAAAAGAAATTATCGTTGGTCTAGGTCATTTATTGACGGGGAAATTTTCATTTGATATGCTATCTGGACCTGTAGGCATTGCCGTTTCCACACATAAAGTCGCTCAATCTGGCGTGTATTACTTAATGAAATGGGGAGCTATTTTAAGCATTAACCTAGGGATTATCAACTTACTTCCGCTTCCGGCGCTTGATGGGGGACGCTTAACGTTTTTTGCGATTGAGGCGTTGCGTGGAAAGCCAATTGATCGCCAAAAAGAAGGAATTGTGCATTTTATCGGTTTTGCCCTTCTAATGTTGCTTATGCTTGTTGTTACGTGGAATGATATTCAAAAATTTTTCCTATAAATCAATGAAGTAAGAGGTGCTAAAAAAAGATGAAACAAAGTATGTCGTTTATTCCTACATTGCGTGAAGTGCCAGCAGATGCAGAAATTAAAAGTCATCAACTGCTGCTTCGCGCTGGTTTCATTCGCCAAAACGCGAGTGGAGTATATAGCTTTTTACCACTTGGTAAACGTGTATTACAAAAAATTGAAGCGATCATTCGTGAAGAAATGGATCGTGCAGGTGCTATCGAACTGTTCATGCCAGCGCTACAACAAGCAGAGCTATGGCAAGAGTCAGGTCGCTGGTATTCATATGGACCAGAATTAATGCGTTTAAAAGATCGCCATGATCGCGACTTTGCGCTCGGTGCAACACATGAAGAAGTTATTACGGCACTTGTTCGCGATGAAGTGAAATCGTACAAACGTTTGCCACTTACGCTTTACCAAATTCAAACAAAGTTTCGTGATGAAAAACGCCCGCGTTTCGGTTTGCTTCGTGGCCGTGAGTTTATTATGAAAGATGCGTATTCGTTCCATGCTTCACAAGAAAGTTTAGATGAAGTATACAATAAAATGTACGAAGCTTATGCCAATGTGTTCCGTCGTTGCGGATTAAATTTCCGCGCTGTCATTGCTGATTCTGGCGCCATGGGCGGAAAAGATACGCATGAATTTATGGTTTTATCCGATGTCGGAGAAGATACAATTGCATACTCAGATTGTTCTGATTATGCAGCGAATATCGAAATGGCGCCAGTCATTACGACGTATGAGCGAAGCGATGAACCGCATGCCCCGCTTGAAAAAGTGCATACACCGGAACAACGTTCGATTGAAGAAGTAAGTCAATTTCTGCAAGTACCAAAAGAAAAATGTATCAAGTCGTTATTATTTAAAGTAGACGATCGCTATGTACTTGTTCTTGCACGTGGCGACCATGAAGTGAATGATGTGAAAGTAAAAAATATATTAGAAGCAACGGTTGCGGAATTAGCAACGCCAGAAGAAACAAAACAAGTGATGAACTGTGAAGTTGGTTCGCTTGGTCCAATTGGTGTGAGCGACGACGTACTTGTTTTAGCGGATCATGCAGTAAAAGCGATTGTCAACGGTGTATGCGGAGCCAATGAAGCACACTATCATTATAAAGGGGTTAACCCAGATCGTGATTTTGTTGCGCAATATGCGGACGTTCGTTTCATTCAAGAAGGGGATCCGTCGCCAGATGGAAAAGGAGCGATTCGTTTTGCGCGTGGCATTGAAGTTGGTCACGTATTTAAACTAGGAACACGTTATAGCGAAGCGATGAATGCAACGTATTTAGATGAAAATGGACGCATGCAACCGATGATTATGGGATGTTATGGCATCGGCGTATCTCGTACGCTTGCAGCCATCGCTGAACAATATAACGATGAGCATGGGCTTATTTGGCCAACAGCTGTTGCCCCGTTCCATGTGCATCTTATTTCTGTCAATCCGAAAGTGGACGAGCAACGAAAACTCGCAGATGAATGGTACATCCGTTTGCAACAAGAAGGGTTTGAAGTGTTGTATGATGATCGTGCCGAGCGCCCAGGTGTGAAATTCGCTGACAGCGATTTAATCGGTTTACCTGTACGCGTCACGATTGGAAAGCGGGCGAGCGAAGGAATAGTTGAAGTAAAAGTTCGCAAAACAGGCGAAACAGAAGAAGTACATGTGTCGCAATTAGTTGAAACGTTGCGCCGTTACTTATAAGCGATAAGAGGGGTCTTCCCCTCTTTCTGTCGTCTATCACCCCCAAACGATGGAGAAATAAAGAAAGGGAGGTGCACCGTTACATCTTTTTGTAACGAACAACGATGAGAGAAGAACAAAAAGAAAGATTTTCTATTTTGTTGCAACAGCTACAACTGTCTTCGTCTAATATTGCGAATGACTTAGCACATGGACAGATTAACAAAGTAGTTGTCGATAAAAGAACGAAATGTTGGCATTTTTATTTTCAATTTCCAGCGATTTTACGGGCGGATGTATATGCGGAATTTCGTAAACGATTAATCGAACAGTTTCGTCACATCGCTCATGTGCAATGCACGATTGAAGCGGAAGATCAAACGTTTACCGACGAAGACGTCATATCGTATTGGCCGATGTTTGTGGAAACGATTCAACAAAGCTCGCCTCTTCTTTCACTAATGACACAGCAGCAACCGCACGTCAAAGGAACGAAAGTAATTGTCCAAGCACGCAATGAAGCAGAAGCGATTGCTTTAAAAAAGCGATTTGCAGAAATATTTGCTGAGACGTACGCTTCGTTTGGCTTCCCATATTTACAATTAGAAGCAGACGTGAAACACGATGAACAACAGTTTGAACAATTTTTAGCACAAAAACAAAAAGAAGATGAGGAGCGAGCGCTAGCTGCGTTTATCGAAGCGATGCCGAAACAAGAACAGGCTAACGTAACCGAAGAAAGCGGTCCGCTTGTGATTGGCTATCAAATTAAAGATGAGGAACATATTCGTTCGCTCGATCAAATTGTAGAAGAAGAACGTCGTGTCGTTGTGCAAGGATACGTGTTTGATGCTGAAGCAAAAGAGCTAAAAAGCGGACGAACATTATTGACGTTAAAAATGACAGACTATACAAACTCTATTCTTGTAAAAATGTTTTCACGCGATAAAGAAGATGCAGAATTAATGCAACGTGTAAAAAAAGGTATGTGGGTGAAAGTACGCGGCAGCGTACAAAACGACACATTCGTTCGCGATCTTGTGCTTATTGCAAATGACTTAAATGAAGTGAAACCAAAAGAGCGTCAAGATACAGCCGAAGAAAAGCGTGTAGAGTTGCACGTTCACACACAAATGAGTCAAATGGATGCGGTTGCTTCGATTACAACGCTCGTCGAACAAGCAAAAAAATGGGGACATGAAGCAATTGCCGTTACGGATCATGCTGTTGTTCAATCTTTCCCAGAAGCGTATAGTGCAGGAAAAAAATACGGTGTAAAAATTTTATATGGACTAGAGGCAAATATTGTCGATGATGGCGTACCGATTGCTTATAATGAAGCGCATCGCCGGCTCATGGACGATACGTTTGTCGTATTTGACGTGGAAACGACAGGGCTTTCCGCTGTATATGACACGATCATTGAGTTAGCAGCAGTAAAAGTGAAAAACGGAGAAATTATCGACCGTTTTGAATCGTTTGCTAACCCGCATCATCCGCTTTCAGCGACGACAATTGAACTAACGAAGATTACAGATGATATGTTAAAGGACGCACCAGACGTTGAAGAAGTATTGGAAAAGTTTTACCATTGGGTCGACAATTGTGTGCTTGTTGCTCATAATGCGACGTTTGATATTGGTTTTTTAAATGCAGGATTTAAAAAAATCAATCGTGGCAAAGTAACAAATCCGGTCATTGATACATTAGAGCTTGCTCGCTACCTATATCCCGAGCTAAAAAACCATCGCTTAAATACGCTTTGTAAAAAGTTTAATATTGAATTAACCCAACACCATCGTGCTATTTATGATGCAGAAGCGACAGGGTATTTGCTTATTCATTTATTAAAAGAACTTGATGAAAAAGGAATCCAATATCTTGATCAGCTAAACGAAGCATCAAAAGAGCAAGGAGCGTTTCAACGATCTCGCCCGTTTCATGCTACGTTGCTTGTACAAAATGAAGTCGGGTTAAAAAATTTATTTAAGCTCGTATCATTTTCACACGTGAACTATTTTTATCGCGTTCCACGCATTCCTCGTTCAGTGTTACAACAACATCGCGAAGGTATTTTAGTCGGATCAGGGTGCGAGAAAGGTGAGTTATTTGAGGCGATGATGCAAAAAGGAATCGAAGAAGCAGAGGCGATTGCCCCGTTTTATGATTTCCTTGAAGTGCATCCGCCAGAAGTGTACGCCCCGCTTATTGAAATGGAATATGTACGCGATGAAGAAGCGCTAAAAGAAATTATTACAAACATTGTGCAGCTTGGCGAACGGCTCGGCATTCCGGTTGTCGCCACAGGAAACGTGCATTATATCAATAAAGAAGATAAAATTTATCGCAAAATTTTAATTCACTCACAATCTGGTAGTAATCCGTTAAATCGTCATGAACTCCCAAATGTTCACTTCCGTACAACAAACGAAATGTTAGAAGCATTTTCGTTTCTCGGTGAACAAAAAGCAAAAGACATTGTTATTACAAATACAAGAAAAATTGCCGATCTCATTGGAGACGTGAAACCAATTAAAGATGAGTTATACACACCGAGAATTGAGGGAGCGGACGAAGAAATTCGTCGAATGAGTTACGAACGGGCAAAGAGCATTTATGGTGACCCACTTCCAGACATCGTTGAAAAACGGTTAGAAAAAGAATTGAAGAGCATCATTGGTCACGGCTTTGCGGTCATTTATTTAATCTCTCATAAACTCGTAAAAAAATCGCTTGATGACGGTTATCTTGTCGGTTCGCGCGGTTCAGTTGGCTCATCATTTGTTGCGACGATGACTGAGATCACAGAGGTGAATCCGCTCCCACCGCATTACGTTTGCCCGAACTGTAAACATTCCGAGTTTTTCGATGATGGTTCGGTCGGCTCGGGATTTGACTTACCAGATAAAGACTGTCCAAAATGTGGTACGCGGTATAATAAAGATGGTCACGATATTCCGTTCGAGACGTTTTTAGGGTTTAAAGGTGATAAAGTTCCAGATATTGACTTAAACTTTTCGGGCGAGTATCAACCGCGGGCGCATAACTATACGAAAGTGCTATTTGGCGAAGATAACGTATATCGTGCTGGAACGATTGGTACTGTTGCTGACAAAACGGCGTACGGATTTGTCAAAGGGTATATAAGTGATAAAAACCTTCATGTACGTGCAGCAGAAATAGATCGTTTAGCAGCCGGATGTACGGGAGTGAAACGAACGACAGGGCAACATCCCGGAGGCATTATCGTTGTTCCAGATTACATGGATATTTATGATTTTACACCGATTCAATATCCAGCTGACGATATAGAAGCGGAATGGCGGACGACGCACTTTGACTTCCACTCTATTCACGACAATTTATTAAAACTCGATATTCTCGGACACGATGATCCGACAGTCATCCGGATGTTACAAGATTTAAGTGGAATTGATCCAAAGACGATTCCGACCGATGATCCCGAAGTGATGAAAATTTTTAGTAGTACGGAGTCGCTTGGGGTGACACCTGAACAAATTATGTGTAATACAGGAACGCTCGGTATCCCAGAGTTTGGTACGCGCTTCGTTCGCCAAATGTTAGAAGAAACAAAGCCAAAAACGTTTTCAGAGCTCGTGCAAATTTCAGGCTTATCGCACGGAACGGACGTTTGGCTCGGCAATGCGCAAGAGCTTATTCAAAGCGGAACGTGTACGCTATCAGAAGTGATCGGCTGTCGCGACGACATTATGGTGTATTTAATTTACCGCGGTTTAGAGCCGTCATTAGCATTTAAAATTATGGAGTCCGTTCGTAAAGGAAAAGGATTGACGCCAGAATTTGAAGAAGAAATGCGCAAACATGATGTGCCAGAATGGTATATCGAATCATGTAAAAAAATTAAATACATGTTCCCGAAAGCGCACGCAGCGGCCTATGTTCTTATGGCGGTACGCATTGCGTACTTTAAAGTACATCACCCGCTTCTTTATTACGCATCGTATTTTACCGTACGTGCAGAAGACTTTGATTTAGACGCCATGATTCAAGGATCTGCGGCGATTCGTAAACGCATTGAGGAAATTCAGTCAAAAGGGCTTGATGCGTCTGCGAAAGAGAAAAACTTGTTAACCGTACTTGAAATCGCGCTAGAAATGTGCGAACGGGGCTTTTCATTTAAAAATATTGATTTGTACCGTTCACAAGCAACGGAGTTCATTATTGACGGCAATTCCCTTATTCCACCGTTTAATGCGATTCCGGGACTTGGGACAAACGTTGCCCTCAGCATTGTGCGTGCTCGTGAGGAAGGCGAGTTTTTATCGAAAGAAGATTTACAACAACGTGGCAAAGTATCGAAAACGATTTTAGAATATCTTGAAAGTCGGGGTTGCTTACAGTCGCTACCCGATCACAATCAATTGTCGCTATTTTGAATGAGTTGCAATTTTTTTGCCAATATGTTATAGTTCTAGTGGAAATGGTAAAGATAATGCACACAAAGAGTGGGGAGACCCACTCTTTCGTATTGATTTGAGATTCCTTGCCGTTGCAAGGGATTTTCTTGCAGTTAGGAGGACCAATATGAAAAAAGTCACACACATCGTCGAGGAGCTCGTCACCCCGATTGTCACACATATGGGATTAGAACTTGTCGATATTGAATACGTGAAAGAGGGTAAAAATTGGTTTTTGCGTATTTTTATTGATTCACCAACAGGTGTTGATATCGATCAATGCGGTGTCGTAAGTGAACAGTTAAGTGAAAAACTCGATGAAATTGATCCTATACCGCACAATTACTTTTTAGAAGTATCATCACCAGGGGCAGAGCGTCCACTTAAAAAGGCGAAAGACTTCGAACGCGCCGTCGGAAAAAACGTTTACGTCAAAACGTATGAGCCAGTCGACGGTCAAAAAGAGTTTGAAGGATTGTTAACTGCATTTGATGGGCAAACCGTGACGGTAGAAGTGAAAGTGAAAACAAAGAAAAAAACAATCACGATTCCATATGAAAAAATAGCTAGTGCACGGCTAGCTGTCATTTTTTCTTAATTCACATTAAAGGGGGACGACCGGTTCATGAATACAGAGTTGTTAGATGCTTTAACGGCGCTTGAGCGCGATAAAGGCATTAGTAAAGAAGTGTTAATTGAAGCGATAGAGGCAGCGATTGTGTCCGCTTATAAGCGCAACTTTAATCAAGCGCAAAACGTTCGTGTTGACTTTAATCAAGAAACGGGAACCATTCGCGTATTTGCTCGTAAAGAAGTCGTAGATGAGGTGTATGATTCACGTTTAGAAATTTCGCTTGACGAAGCGAAGCGAATCAATCCGAACTATCAAGTAGGAGATGTTGTTGAAATTGAAGTGACACCGAAAAATTTCGGACGCATCGCTGCCCAAACAGCGAAGCAAGTCGTCACGCAGCGCGTCCGCGAAGCAGAACGAGGTGTCATTTATGCTGAATTTGTTGATCGTGAAGAAGACATTATGACAGGCATTGTACAGCGGACAGACTCAAAATTTATTTACGTCAGTCTTGGTAAAATTGAAGCGTTGCTTCCGGTCAGCGAACAAATGCCGAATGAGACATATAAACCACATGATCGCATTAAAGTGTACATTACAAAGGTAGAAAAAACGACAAAAGGGCCACAAATTTACGTATCGCGCACGCATCCAGGACTATTAAAACGATTGTTTGAATTAGAAGTGCCGGAAATTTATGACGGGACAGTCGAAATTAAGTCCGTTGCACGCGAAGCGGGAGATCGCTCAAAAATCTCTGTTCATTCTGATAATCCAGAGGTCGATCCGGTTGGTGCATGCGTTGGACCAAAAGGACAACGAGTACAAGCGATTGTAAACGAGCTAAAAGGCGAAAAAATCGATATCGTTCGTTGGTCTGCGGATCCGGTTGAATTTGTAGCCAATGCGCTAAGTCCATCTAAAGTGCTTGACGTCATCGTTAACGAAGAAGAAAAAGCGACAACGGTCATTGTACCGGATTATCAACTATCGCTTGCTATTGGAAAACGTGGGCAAAATGCTCGTTTAGCGGCGAAATTAACAAATTGGAAAATTGATATTAAAAGTCAATCTGAAGCGGAGCAACTAGGTATTTACCCTCGTTCTTCATCATCGTTCCAAGTTGACGAAGAGGAGATTAGTGAGGTGGAATAATATGCCGAAAAAAATCCCGATGCGCAAATGTGTTGTTACAGGGGAAATGAAGCCAAAGAAAGAGCTTATTCGCATCGTTCGTTCGAAAGAAGGAGATGTGTCGATTGACCCGACGGGAAAAAAAGCAGGGCGTGGTGCGTACATCACGTTGAGTAAAGAATGTATTTTACTTGCCAAAAAGAAAAATACGCTTGCGCATCATTTAAAAGCGACCATTGACGATTCCATTTACGAACAGTTGTTGCAGCTTGCTGAGAAGGAGAACGGAGAAACAAATGAATCATAAACCGTGGGCTTCTTTTCTCGGACTAGCGAATCGGGCGCGTAAAGTCATTTCGGGAGAAGAGCTTGTTGTAAAAGAAATTCAGCGTAAACGCGTGAAGCTTGTCATTTTATCGGAAGATGCGTCAGAAAACACGAGAAAAAAAATTTCCGATAAATGTTCGTTTTATCGCGTTCCGCTTTATTACGTGGACAGTCGTCATGAATTAGGTGGGGCGATTGGAAAAGGAGCACGTGTTGTTGTAGCGATTACGGATGAAGGATTCGCACAAAAGTTGAAAACGATGCTCTAACATTTTGGGGGTGAATGTATGTCAAAAATGCGTGTATACGAGTATGCCAAAAAACATAATGTGTCAAGTAAAGACGTAATCCATAAACTAAAAGAAATGAACATCGATGTGTCAAACCATATGACGATGATTGAAGCAGATGTTGTTGAGCAATTAGATCGTTCATTTAAAAACGGGCAAAAACAAGAACAAAAGCAAGAAGCGAAAAAAGAAGAAAAGAAGGCACCAGTCAAAAAGCCTGTTTTAGAACAGTTTGAAGAAGATGAAGATGAAGTCATTCAAACGAAAGTGCCAATTAAAAAAGCAGTAGTAAAAAATCGCGAAGGGAAAAAACACGACTTGCAAATTCAACAAAAAGAAAAGAAAATTTTTAATAACAAAAAAAATAAAAAACAAAAACCTCAGCAAGCTCCACAACAACAAGACGTGCAAAAGAAAAAGGAAAAAGAGCTTCCGAAAAAAATTACATTTGAAGGATCATTAACGGTTGCTGAACTAGCGAAAAAACTAGGTAAAGAACCTTCTGAAATTATTAAAAAGCTATTTATGCTCGGCATTATTGCAACAATTAACAAAGATTTAGACAAAGATGCGATTGAGCTCATTTGCTCAGATTACGGTGTAGAAGTCGAAGAAAAAGTAACCGTTGACGAAACAGAATTTGAGACGATTGAAATTGTTGATAACCCAGAAGATTTAGTCGAGCGTCCACCTGTCGTCACGATTATGGGGCACGTTGACCACGGAAAAACAACGTTGCTTGACTCAATTCGTCATACGAAAGTAACGGAACAAGAGGCGGGCGGCATTACGCAACATATCGGTGCATATCAAGTCGTTGTTAACGGCAAAAAAATTACGTTTTTAGATACGCCTGGTCACGAAGCGTTCACAACGATGCGTGCACGCGGAGCGCAAGTAACCGACATCGTCATTCTTGTTGTCGCAGCAGATGACGGAGTGATGCCACAAACAGTTGAAGCGATTAACCATGCGAAAGCCGCAAAAGTTCCAATCATCGTCGCAGTCAATAAAATCGACAAGCCAACGGCAAACCCAGACCGCGTCATGCAAGAATTAATGGAGTACGAACTCGTTCCAGAAGAATGGGGCGGAGATACAATTTATTGTAAATTATCAGCGTTAACAGGAGAAGGAATTGACAACTTACTTGAAATGATTTTGCTTGTTAGCGAAATGGAAGAATTAAAAGCAAATCCAAATCGCCGTGCGACAGGAACGGTCATTGAAGCAAAATTAGATAAAGGTCGCGGACCAGTTGCTACCCTTCTCGTTCAATCTGGTACGTTACGTGTCGGTGACCCAATTGTTGTCGGCTATACGTATGGCCGTGTGCGGGCGATGACGAATGATCTCGGTCGCCGTGTGAAAGAAGCAGGTCCATCGACACCTGTCGAAATTACCGGATTAAACGAAGTACCGCAAGCGGGCGATCGCTTTATGGTATTTGAAGATGAGAAAAAAGCGCGTCAAATTGGCGAAGCACGTGCCCAAAAACAAATTGTGCAACAACGAAGCGTCAAAGCGCGCGTGAGCCTAGATGACTTGTTTGAAAAAATTAAACAAGGCGAAATGAAAGAATTAAACATTATCGTCAAAGCTGATGTTCAAGGTTCTGTTGAGGCGCTTGTTGCCGCATTGCAAAAAATTGAAGTAGAAGGTGTACGCGTTAAAATTATTCACTCTGGTGTTGGCGCTGTAACAGAGTACGACATTATGCTTGCATCTGCATCGAATGCGATTGTTATCGGCTTTAATGTTCGTCCGGATGCGAATGCTAAACGCGTAGCAGAAACAGAAAAAGTAGACATTCGTCTCCATCGTATCATTTACAAAGTTATCGAAGAAATTGAAGCAGCGATGAAAGGTATGCTTGATCCAGAGTACGAAGAAAAAGTGATCGGTCAAGCAGAAGTTCGTCAAACGTTTAAAGTATCGAAAGTCGGCACGATCGCAGGATGCTATGTGACAGATGGAAAAATTACGCGCGATAGTAGCGTTCGCCTCATTCGTCAAGGCATCGTTGTTTATGAAGGACAAATCGATACATTAAAACGTTACAAAGACGATGTGAAAGAAGTGGCACAAGGATACGAGTGTGGTATAACGATTAAAAACTTTAATGATATTAAAGAAGGCGACATTATTGAAGCATATGTCATGCAAGAAGTGGCACGAAAATGATCGGGTACGTCGAATGTGAATGTATCATTTACGACGTTCAATCATTGAAACAAAAGCGAGCCGTGTTGCAACGCATTGTCACACGGCTCAAACAAAAATATAATATATCCGTAGCCGAAGTAGATTATCAAAACGTATGGCAACGAACGAAGCTTGGAATTGTAGCTATTACAGCTGAGCGGACAGCGACAGAACAAGAACTTCAACGTGCGTTGCAATTGATCGATTCGTTTCCAGAAATCGAGCGAACGGTTACAACATTTGAGTGGTTTTAATCGAGGTGATGATGATGAGTTTGCGAGCCACACGTGTAGGCGAACAAATGAAAAAAGAATTAAGTGATATTATCGGACGCAAACTGAAAGATCCACGTATCGGTTTCGTTACTGTAACGGATGTTCGAGTAACGGGCGATTTACAACAAGCAAAAGTGTATATTTCTGTTCTTGGAGATGAAGAACAAAAGAAAAATACGCTCAAAGGATTAGCAAAAGCAACGGGATTTATCCGTTCAGAAATTGGTCAGCGTATTCGTTTACGCAAGACGCCGGAAATTTACTTTGAAATTGATGAAACAATCGATTACGGACAACGCATTGAAAGTTTAATTAAACAAATTTCCGAAGAAAAAGAACATAAAGAAGAATAATGGATAGACGTGGGTCTATCCATTTCCGCTATTTTAGAGGTGAAGTGATGGACGGAGTGTTATTGTTACATAAACCTGCTGGCATGACGTCGCACGATTGTGTCATGCGTATTCGTAAACTATTCCAAACGAAAAAAGTTGGTCATACAGGAACGCTCGATCCCGACGTATGTGGCGTATTGCCGATTTGTATCGGCAAAGCGACGAAAATTGTTGAACTATTAACAGCAGAGAAAAAAACGTATGAAGGGGAAGTGACGCTGGGGATAGCAACAACAACAGAAGATGCATCGGGTGATGTTGTTTCAATAAAATCGGTGGAGCGGCCGATCGCTCGTCATGAAATTGAACATGTATTTAATAAACTGACAGGGGAAATTGAGCAAATCCCACCGATGTATTCTGCAGTAAAAGTAAATGGGAAAAAATTGTATGAGTACGCACGGGCAGGGATTGACGTTGAACGGCCGAAACGAAACGTCTATATTTACGAGTTGCAACTTCTCGATAACAGACAAGTATTTGCAGGTGGGCGTATATCGTTTCGTTTTCGAGTGACGTGTAGTAAAGGGACATATGTGCGCACGCTTGCCGTTCAAATAGGCGAACAGCTTGGATATCCAGCACATATGTCCCATCTCGTTCGCACAGCGTCTGGATCGTTTACGCTCGATCAATGTGTGACGTTTGCTGACATTGAACAACATATAGAAAATGGTACAGCGCATACGTTGCTTTTGCCGATTGACCGAGCGTTAGCCCATTTGCCGACAT
The DNA here is from genome assembly GCF_001418025.1 of Anoxybacillus suryakundensis. Lineage (NCBI taxonomy): Bacteria > Bacillati > Bacillota > Bacilli > Caryophanales > Anoxybacillaceae > Anoxybacillus > Anoxybacillus suryakundensis. The sequence continues at coordinate 68,111 of NZ_LIOK01000007.1, read as the reverse complement.
ACGTACTGAGCGATGAGGAAGAGAAAAAAGTAAAAAACGGGTCGGTTTTACCTGCCCTCTCTTCTATGCCTGCACATTTATTGATGATAAACAAGCAAGGCGAAGCGTTAGCAATTTACATGCCTCATCCGACAAAGCAAAGCTATATGAAACCTTTAAAAATATTGTAGGTGAAAACGATGAAAACGATTTGGCTGTCCCATCCGTTAAATCAAAAAAACGATGATCCGCTCGTCATGGCACTCGGGTATTTTGACGGTGTTCATCTTGGACATCAAAAAGTTATTCAGACGGCGAAGCGAATTGCCGATGATCATCAATACAAAAGTGCGGTCATGACGTTTCATCCGCATCCGTCTGTCGTACTTGGACGCTCACAACAACATGTCCGTTTTATTACACCTTTAAAAGAAAAAGAAAAACAAATTGCAAAACTTGGGGTAGATTATTTATACATCGTTCAATTTACGCCTGAATTTGCCCATTTATTACCGCAACAATTTGTTGACGAATATATTATTGGGCTTGGTGTCAAACATGTGGTAGCTGGCTTTGACTTTACGTACGGTCGTTTAGGGAAAGGAACGATGGAAACATTGCCGTTTCATTCCCGTGAACAATTTACGCAAACGGTCATTCCAAAACAAATGTTTGGTGAAGAGAAAATTAGCTCGACATATATTCGCCAATGTTTAGCTAAAGGGGATGTGGAGCAACTGCCACATTTGCTTGGGCGATTATATGAAGTGACAGGCACAGTAGTTCATGGGGATAAACGTGGGCGTACAATCGGATTTCCAACAGCAAATGTTGCGCTTGACGATGATTACATCATTCCGCGTATCGGGGTGTATGCGGTAACGGTCACGATCGACGATCAAATGTGGACGGGAGTATGTAACGTTGGATATAAGCCGACATTTCAGACGGAACAGCCGAAAGAGCCAACGATTGAAGTGCATTTATTCGATTTTTCAGCAGACATTTACGGTATGAGCGTATCAATCCAATGGCATAAACGATTGCGTGACGAACGGGCGTTTTCTTCTGTACATGAACTGATCGAACAAATTCATCGCGATGTTGAAGCGGCACGCGAATATTTTCAAAATCCCCTTGCATTTTATCGGAAAAACATGTATTCTATTTAATGTATGTTAACCATTGCTGGGCAATACGAGTCACCGCCGTTTGCTCGGTAATTGGGGCTGAAAAAAGAGGAGGTGAACAAGGATGGCATTAACACAAGAGCGTAAAAACGAGATCATCAACCAGTTCAAAATTCACGAAACTGACACAGGTTCTCCTGAAGTACAAGTTGCTATCCTTACAGAGCAAATTAACAACTTGAACGATCATTTACGCGTTCATCGTAAAGACCATCATTCTCGTCGTGGTCTTTTGAAAATGGTTGGTCGTCGTCGTAACTTACTTACGTACTTACGAAACAAAGACATCAACCGTTATCGTGAATTGATTAACAAACTCGGATTACGCCGATAAGTAAAAAGCGGGAGCATTCCCGCTTTTTATTAGTATTTGCACCGATATTTGATTATACTAAAACAAATACGATTTTTCATTTGTACATAGAGAGGGGTACTCGGTTTATATGGAACAAGAAAAACATGTGTTTTCGATCGACTGGGCGGGTCGGCCGTTAACCGTTGAAATTGGCGAATTAGCCAAACAAGCAAACGGCGCTGTATTAGTTCGCTACGGTGATACGGTCGTATTGAGCACAGCCACAGCGTCGAAAGAACCAAAAAGCGTGGATTTTTTTCCGTTAACGGTTAATTATGAAGAACGTTTATACGCTGTCGGTAAAATTCCGGGGGGATTTATTAAACGAGAAGGGCGTCCAAGCGAAAAAGCGATTTTAGCGAGCCGTCTCATCGACCGCCCGATTCGTCCGCTATTTGCAGAAGGATTTCGTAATGAAGTGCAAGTTGTCAGCATGGTGATGAGCGTTGATCAAGACTGCTCACCAGAAATGGCAGCCATGTTTGGTTCTTCGTTAGCGTTAACGATTTCTGATATTCCTTTTGAAGGACCCATTGCAGGAGTGACAGTTGGTCGCGTCAACGGGGAGTTTGTCATTAACCCATCTGTCGCACAAATGGAACAAAGCGATATGCATCTTGTTGTTGCAGGGACAAAAGATGCGATCAACATGGTTGAAGCCGGAGCAAACGAAGTACCAGAGGAAGTCATGCTTGAAGCAATCATGTTTGGACATGAAGAGATTAAGCGTCTCATCGCCTTCCAAGAAGACATCGCGGCAAAAGTGGGCAAAGAAAAAATGGAAGTGATCCTTTATGAACTCGACCCTCAGCTCGAAGCACATATTCGCGCTCGTGTCGAAGGCGAAGTGAAACGTGCAGTTCAAGTGCCTGAAAAATTGGCCCGTGAAGCAGCGATTGAACAATTAAAAGCGGAAGTTGTTGCTTCATATGAAGAGCAAGAAGCAGACGAAGAAACGATTAAGCAAGTAAAAGAAATTTTATATAAACTTGTGAAAGAAGAAGTGCGCCGCTTAATTACAGAAGAAAAAGTACGCCCAGACGGACGAAAAGTCGATGAAATTCGCCCACTTTCGTCAGCTGTTGGACTTTTACCACGCACGCACGGATCCGGCTTGTTTACACGCGGCCAAACACAAGCGCTTAGCGTATGTACGCTTGGAGCACTTGGCGATGTGCAAATTTTAGATGGGCTTGGCATTGAAGAAACGAAACGGTTTATGCATCACTACAACTTCCCGCCATTCTCCGTTGGAGAAACAGGAGCAATGCGTGGACCAGGTCGTCGGGAAATTGGGCATGGAGCGCTTGGTGAACGCGCGCTTGAACCAGTCATTCCGTCTGAAAAAGAGTTTCCATATACGATTCGCCTTGTATCCGAAGTGTTAGAGTCAAACGGTTCAACGTCTCAAGCGAGCATTTGTGCGAGCACGCTTGCTATGATGGATGCGGGAGTGCCAATTAAAGCACCGGTTGCTGGTATTGCGATGGGACTTGTGAAAAGTGGCGAACATTATACGATTTTAACGGACATTCAAGGCATGGAAGACCACCTTGGTGACATGGACTTTAAAGTGGCTGGTACGGAAAAGGGAGTTACCGCCTTGCAGATGGATATTAAAATTAAAGGATTGTCGCGTGAAATTTTAGAAGAAGCGTTGCAACAAGCGCGTAAAGGTCGCCTCGAAATTTTAAAACATATGATGCAAACGATTAGTGAACCGCGTAAAGAGTTGTCACCATATGCACCAAAAATTTTAACGATGCAAATTAATCCGGATAAAATTCGTGACGTCATCGGTCCAAGCGGAAAACAAATTAACAAAATTATTGAAGAAACTGGCGTGAAAATTGATATTGAACAAGATGGAACTATTTTCATCTCATCAGTAAATGAAGACATGAACAAAAAAGCGAAAAAGATCATAGAAGATATCGTTCGTGAAGTGGAAGTTGGACAAGTATATTTAGGAAAAGTCAAGCGAATTGAAAAATTCGGAGCGTTTGTCGAATTGTTTAGCGGAAAAGACGGTCTTGTGCACATTTCAGAATTAGCGGAGGAACGCGTCGGAAAAGTAGAAGATGTCGTTTCCATCGGTGATGAAATTTTAGTAAAGGTAACAGAAATTGATAAACAAGGTCGTGTAAACTTATCACGCAAGGCCGTGTTACGCGATCAAAAAGAAGCCGAGCAATAAAACCGGAGCCTTGGGTTCGCATCCCCTTGGCTTCTTTGCTGTGTGTAAAATTTTTGTGCGCTCGTTCTACCTTGTCCCTCTTACTCATACCCTCTTTATTAGAAAAGGAGGGGACGAAGCGTGCGGCGAGCGTTTTTTTTAACGATCATCATATGTGTGTCGGCCATAATTGTACAAAATCCGTGGACGACAACGTACATCCATGATTTACGGCATATGACGGTGGCAAAACAAGGTGATCCGTTATATATTCAAGTTATCGAACGGGCAAAACAATATAACATTCCTGCGCAAAATGCGAAAGTTGATCGTGTATGGAAAGCAATCCCTGGCTACAACGGATTAGAAGTAGATATTGAGGCATCATATAAGCAAATGAAACAAAATGGAACATTTTCTGAACAACAGCTTGTATATAAACAAGTATCACCATCTATTCATTTGTCGGATTTACCTCCATCACCTATTTATCGGGGACATCCAGATAAACCGATGGTCTCTTTTCTAATTAACGTTGCTTGGGGAAGCGAACATATCCCGAGCATGTTACATATTCTTGAAAAATACAACGTACGTGCCACATTTTTTTTAGAAGGGCGTTGGGTAAAAGAAAACCCTCAACTGGCAAAAATGATTGCTGATGCCGGTCATGAAATTGGCAATCATTCGTACAACCATCCAGATATGAAAACGATGAGTAAACAAGCGATTCGGGAACAAATCGTCAAAACGAACGATGCAATTGAAGCAGCAACAGGTATTCAACCTCGTCTATTCGCTCCACCAAGCGGTAGCTATCGAGATGATGTTGTATATATCGCCCATGAGCTTGGGATGTACACGATTTTATGGACGGTCGATACAATTGATTGGCAAAAACCATCGCCTTCTGTTATAGTGGAACGAGTAACATCAAAAGTGCATAACGGAGCGATGATTTTAATGCATCCGACTGTATCAACGGTAAAGGCGTTAGAGCCGTTAATTCAATCATTACAAAAACAAGAATACGCAATTGACAATGTGTCTACATTATTAAGTGAGGAAAGAATTGTAAAAAGTAGGAGGAAGGGACTTGATTAAAACATATACGTGTCAAAACGGGGTAAGAGTTGTACTCGAGCATATTCCAACTGTTCGCTCTGTAGCGATCGGAATTTGGATCGGCACAGGATCACGCAATGAAAACGAACAAAACAATGGCATTTCGCATTTTCTTGAACATATGTTTTTCAAAGGAACGAAAACGCGTTCAGCTCGTGATATTGCGGAATCGTTTGATCGCATCGGCGGTCAAGTCAATGCGTTTACGTCAAAAGAATATACGTGCTACTATGCTAAAGTATTAGATACACATGCATCATTTGCGTTAGATATACTAGCCGATATGTTTTTCCACTCTACGTTTGTAGATGAAGAGTTACAAAAAGAAAAAAATGTCGTATTCGAAGAAATTAAAATGTATGAAGATACGCCAGATGATCTCGTCCATGACTTATTAAGTAAGGCAAGTTATGGAAATCATCCGCTCGGCTATCCGATTTTAGGAACGGAGCAAACGTTAGCGACGTTTACGGGGGATACGTTACGACAATATATGCATGAATCGTATACGCCCGATCGTGTTGTCATTTCAATCGCAGGAAATGTCGATGAGTCGTTCATTCAACAAGTTGAAGCTTACTTCGGCTCATTTACGAGACAAAAAGGTAACGATGCGCATATCGCACCAACGTTTTACCCGCATAAAATCGCGCGTAAAAAAGAGACAGAACAAGCGCACGTATGTATTGGATTTAATGGATTGCCAATTGGGCATGAAGATATTTATAGTTTAATTATTTTAAACAACATTTTAGGTGGAAGTATGAGTAGCCGTCTTTTCCAAGAAGTTCGTGAGCAACGTGGATTAGCTTATTCTGTTTTCTCTTACCATTCCGCCTATCGCGACGGAGGAATGATCACGATTTATGGAGGGACAGGAAGCCACCAGCTTGATCTTTTATTCGATACGATTCAACAAACGATTGAACAACTAAAACAAGATGGCATTACCGAAAAAGAGTTAGAAAATAGCAAAGAGCAAATGAAAGGGAACTTAATGTTAAGTTTAGAAAGTACAAATAGTCGTATGAGCCGAAATGGAAAAAATGAGCTGTTGCTCGGTCGTCATCGCTCGCTTGATGAAATCATTGAAAGCATTGATCGCGTGACAAAAGAAAGCGTTGATCGCATGGCGCAAACGATTTTTACAGACGACTTTTCCGTTGCCCTCATTAGTCCGGAAGGAACATTACCAAAAAGCCTGCAACAATAAACTTGCAGGCATTTTTTTATGCTCTTTTTTCTACAATGATAAAGAAAGGGGGACGTCGTATGCGATTAAGTGAATTAAGCGGGAAAGAAATTGTCGATATGAAGCGAGCAGAGCGCCTCGGTATTCTAGGACAAACAGATTTAGAAATCAATGAGCGAACGGGGCAAATTCAAGCACTTTTAATTCCGACAACAAAATGGTTCGGTTTTCGGAAAGATGGGACAGATATACGCGTGCCGTGGAGTCGTGTAAAAAAGATCGGCTCTGATATGATTTTAATTGATGTCGATGACTAGACACCTGAAGGGGTGTCTTTTTTCATTTTCCGCTCACCGTTTTATGACCGATATCATAAGATGTGAAAGTAACGATGGGCAAAAAACTAGATGTATAAGAGGGTGAATGAACTCATGCTGACAGGAATGCACGTTGCGATCATCGGTGGGGACGCTCGGCAGCTTGAAGTCATTCGGAAATTGATGGAACTTGACGCGAGATTGTCACTTGTTGGCTTCGATCAATTAGACCATGGCTTTGCTGGGGTAACGAAAATGAAAATTCACGAAGTCGATTTCCACGAAGTGGATGCTATCATTTTACCTGTTCACGGAACGAGTATGGATGGTGAAATTCAAACGGTATTTTCAAACGAAAAAATGACGTTTACAGAAGAATTACTCCGCCAGACCCCGATGCATTGTACCGTTTACTCAGGGATTACCAACGACTATTTAGATCGTGTCGTTAAGTCGGTCGGACGAAAACATGTTCAACTATTCGAAAGGGATGATGTCGCTATTTATAACTCGATTCCTACGGCAGAAGGAACGATCATGATGGTCATTCAACATACAGATGTGACAATTCATGGATCACGCGTTGCTGTTTTAGGGTTAGGTCGTGTAGGTATGACCGTTGCCCGAACGTTTGCGGCTTTAGGAGCGAAAGTAAAAGTGGGGGCCCGCCGCTCCGAACATTTAGCGCGCATTGCAGAGATGGCGCTCGAACCGTTTCATTTAAACGATTTAGAACAACACGTGAAAGATATTGACGTTTGTATTAATACGATCCCACATCCCATTGTAACCGCAAGCGTCATTGCGAAAATGCCTGCTCATACGCTCATTATCGATTTAGCGTCAAAACCGGGCGGAACGGATTTTCGATATGCGGAAAAACGCGGCATTCAAGCATTATTAGCTCCAGGGCTTCCTGGTATTGTCGCCCCGAAAACAGCGGGACAAATTGTCGCGAACGTATTAGCACAACTTCTTTCAGCAGATTTGAAAAAAAGAAAGGAGAATAAAAAATGAACGTACAAGGAAAGCGTATTGGCTTCGGGTTAACGGGATCACATTGCACATATGATGCGGTGATGCCGGAAATTGAAAAACTAATTGCTAGAGGGGCAGACGTCATTCCGATCGTTTCCTATACTGTACAATCGACAAATACACGATTTGGCAGAGGAGAAGAATGGGTGAAAAAACTTGAAGAGATGACAGGTCATCAAGTCATTGATACAATTGTAAAGGCGGAGCCGTTAGGACCGAAATTACCGCTTGATTGTATGGTTATTGCACCATTAACTGGAAATTCGATGAGCAAATTAGCGAACGCAATGACAGATTCTCCTGTACTAATGGCTGCGAAAGCGACGATGCGCAACCATCGTCCCGTTGTGATCGGCATTTCGACAAACGACGCGCTCGGTTTAAATGGAGTGAATTTAATGCGATTGATGGCGGCAAAAAATATTTACTTTATTCCATTTGGGCAAGATGATCCATTTAAAAAACCAAATTCGATGGTGGCTCATATGTCTTTATTGCTCGATACAGTAGAAGCAGCGCTAGAAGGTCGGCAAATTCAGCCCGTCATCGTTGAATATCGTCGCTCATAAATAAACAGTTGCAAGAAAATTTATAAAAAACGTCTCTCCTTTATGAATGAATGTGCTAAAATAAATGATATTAAAATTGTCTATCAGTTGGAAGGAGAAGAAGAGATGGAGCAAAAAGGATTACATGTCGCTGTCGTTGGCGCGACAGGAGCTGTCGGACAGCAAATGATGCAAACGTTAGAAAAAAGAAACTTCCCCATTGCTAAATTATCTTTACTTTCATCAGAGCGTTCAGCTGGAAAAAAAGTCATGTTTAAAGGTGAAGAAATTGAAGTGCAAGCAGCAAAGCCAGAAAGCTTTGAAGGCGTGCATATCGCATTATTTAGTGCAGGAGGAGCGGTATCGAAGCAACTTGCTCCTGAAGCGGTAAAACGAGGGGCAATTGTTGTTGATAATACGAGCGCATTTCGCATGGACGAAAACGTTCCGCTCGTCGTTCCAGAAGTCAATGAAAACGATTTACATTGGCATAACGGCATTATCGCGAATCCGAACTGCTCAACGATTCAAATGGTCGTTGCGCTTGAGCCGATTCGTCAAGCATTTGGATTAAAACGCGTGATCGTCTCGACATATCAAGCAGTGTCAGGAGCAGGAGCACAAGCGGTAGAAGAGTTAAAAACGCAAACTGCGCATATGTTAAATGGAGAAGAAGTGACACCAGAAATTTTACCGGTGAAATCGGATCGTAAACATTATCCGATTGCATTTAACGCCATTCCACAAATTGATAAGTTTCAAGATAATGGGTTTACATTTGAAGAAATGAAAATGATTAATGAAACGAAAAAAATTATGCATATGCCTGAGTTGGAAGTAGCAGCAACGTGCGTACGCATTCCGGTGATGGTAGGGCATTCAGAATCCGTTTACATTGAAGTAGAAAAAGAAGGAGTAACGGTCGAGCAAATCCAGTCGCTCCTAAAAGAAGCACCGGGCGTTGTCTTGCAAGACGATCCAAGCGAACAACTTTATCCAATGCCGTTGTATGCAACAGGACAAAATGACGTATTCGTTGGTCGTATTCGCAAAGATTTACATCGCGATACGGGGTTCCATTTATGGATCGTTTCTGATAACTTGTTAAAAGGAGCGGCATGGAACTCTGTTCAAATTGCTGAAAGTCTTTTAAAATTAGGGATTGTGAAAGCGTAAAATCAGCATCGAGGTGTTGACGTTGAAAATTATCGTTCAAAAGTTTGGCGGTACGTCTGTTCGTGATGAACACGGCCGAAATTTAGCGCGTAAACATATTGAAAAAGCGTTGGAAGACGGATATAAAGTTGTTGTCGTCGTTTCAGCGATGGGGCGAAAAGGGGATCCGTATGCAACGGATACGCTCCTTAGCCTCATTGACGGAGCCAATGCATATGTGACAAACCGTGAAAAAGATTTATTAATGGCGTGTGGGGAAATTATTTCAAGCGTCGTTTTTACAAACATGTTAAATAAACATGGGATCAAAGCGACAGCCTTTACCGGAGCACAAGCAGGCTTTCGCACGAACAATGATCATACGAATGCGAAAATTATCGATATGCGTTGTGAGCGGTTGTTGCGTGCGCTAAAAGAGCATGATGTGGTCGTTGTCGCAGGTTTCCAAGGTGCTGCTGAAAACGGAGATGTGACAACGATTGGACGCGGTGGGAGCGACACGTCAGCAGCCGCACTCGGCGCTGCACTAGGTGCGGAATGGATTGACATTTTTACCGACGTTGAAGGTGTGATGACAGCAGACCCACGTATTGTAGAAAATGCACGACCACTTGATGTCGTGACATATACAGAAATTTGCAATATGGCATATCAAGGGGCGAAAGTCATTCATCCACGTGCGGTCGAAATTGCGATGCAAGCGAAAGTACCTCTGCGCATTCGTTCGACGTATTCTGATGCCCCAGGGACACTTGTCACATCGATTGGGAAAAAAGGAAGCGATGTGAAAGAGCGATTAGTGACAGGAATTGCTCACGTTTCAAACATTACGCAAATTAAAGTGCCAGCAAAAGAGGGACATTACGATTTACAAGCGGAAGTATTTAAAGCAATGGCGAACGAAGGAATTAGTGTCGACTTCATTAACATTTCACCGAACGGGGTCGTATATACCGTATCGAGCGAGGTGGCAGATCGCGCCATTGCGACGTTGCAAAAGCTTGGCTATGAACCAACTGTCACGCGCGGTTGCGCGAAAGTATCGACTGTTGGGGCAGGTATTGCCGGTGTTCCGGGGGTAACAGCGAAAATTGTTACTGCGTTATCCGAACGTGGCATTCAAATTTTACAATCAGCTGATAGCCATACAACCATTTGGGTACTGGTGAAAGAAGAACATTTAAAAGAAGCGGTGAATGCATTGCACGATGCATTTCAACTTGCCGAACAGAAACAATACGATTTTAGTTAGGAGTGAAAAATTGTGGTTCAATTTGGTCAAATTGCCACAGCGATGGTCACCCCATTTGACAATAAAGGGAACATCGATTTTGCGAAAACGACGCAATTAGTCAATTATTTAATTGAAAACGGTACGGATTCACTTGTTGTCGCTGGAACGACAGGAGAATCGCCAACGTTAACGACTGAGGAAAAGTTGGCGCTTTTTCGCCACGTTGTCGAAGTTGTTAACGGGCGCGTACCTGTCATTGCAGGAACAGGAAGCAACAATACGCGTGCATCGATTGAACTAACGAAAAAGGCAGAAGAAATCGGTGTCGATGCCGTTATGATCGTCGCACCTTATTACAATAAGCCAAATCAAGAAGGCATTTATCAGCATTACAAAGCGATTGCGGAGAGCACGTCTTTGCCCGTCATGGTGTATAACATTCCGGGTCGGGCGGTCGTCAATATTTCTGTTGAAACGATCGTTCGTCTTTCCGAAATTCCAAACATCGTAGCCGTCAAAGATGCCAGCGGCAATTTAGATGCGATGACGGAAATTATTGCAAAAACGCGCGATGATTTCATGTTGTATAGCGGAGATGATGGCTTGACACTTCCTGTGTTAGCGATTGGCGGAAAGGGTGTTGTTTCTGTTGCCTCGCATATTATCGGCAATGAAATGAAAGAAATGATGGAAGCTTTCATGCGTGGAGACAATACAAAAGCGGCAGCGATGCATCAACAGCTATTACCGATCATGAAAGCATTATTTGCTGCGCCAAGCCCTGTGCCAGTAAAAACGGCTTTACAGTTGAAGGGATTAGATGTTGGTTCTGTTCGACTTCCACTTGTGCCACTTACTGAATCAGAACGTTTGCAATTGATGCATGTGTTACAAGGTTAAAAGAAAGGGAATTCATCCCTTTCTTTTTTATTGTTGAATCAGTTATAATGGATGTAAGTGACTTTGAGCGGGTGAGTTTGGTTGACTGTAGGAGGATTTTACGATGAAACAAGCAGAGAAAATTCGTGTGTTTGCCCTCGGCGGCGTTGGAGAGGTAGGAAAAAATATGTATGTCGTCGAGGTGGACGAAGACATTTTCGTCCTTGATGCGGGTCTTATGTTTCCGGAGGACGAAATGTTCGGTATTGATATGGTCATTCCTGATATTTCGTACTTAGTTGAACAACAAGAACGTATTCGTGGCATTTTCTTAACGCACGGTCATGACGATCATATTGGCGCTATTGCGTACGTGTTGCGAAAAATTACTGTACCTGTGTACGGAGCAAAATTGACGCTTGCGCTCATGGAAGAAAAATTAAAAGAGCAAGGGATTACATCGAAAGCGAAGCGCATCGAAATACATGCTGACAGCGAGATCGTATTTGAAAAAGCTATCATATCATTTTTCCAAACGAATCATAGCATTCCAGATTGTCTAGGGATAAGTATTCAAACATCGCAAGGTGCCATCGTATATACGAGCGATTTTAAATTTGATCAAACACCTGTTGGTATATGTCGTACCGATTTCGGTAAAATGGCTCAAATTGGGGCTAAAGGTGTGCTTTGTTTATTATCAGATAGCACAAACGCAGAAAAGCCGGGATATACAGGTTCTGAAGCGGTTGTTGGTCAAGAGATTTCTGACGTCATTTACAATGCGCAAGGTCGTGTGATCGTTGCTTGTTTTGCATCAAATATTACGCGCATTCAACAAGTGTTGCACGCTGCTCGTGATCATCGGCGAAAAGTGGTGATTATGAGCCGTCATATGCATAAGGTGATCGATATCGCGGTGCGTCTCGGATATTTGAAATTGGATGAAAACATGATCATTTCAATGAATGAAGTGGATCGTTACCACGATCGTGACTTAGTCATTTTGACGACAGGCAATCAAGGAGAACCGATGGCAGCACTAGCGCGCATGGCGAAACAATCGCATAAATATATCAACATTAAAGAAGGGGACACGGTCATCGTTGCTTCTTCTCCGATGCCAGGTCATGAACTATTTATTGCTCGAACGATTGATGCGTTATATCGTGCAGGAGCAAATGTCGTATACGGACAACGCCAAGTTCATGTGTCTGGACACGGATATCAGGAAGAATTAAAGTTAATGTTAAATTTTATGAAACCAAAATATTTTATCCCGGTGCACGGAGAATTTCGTATGCAAAAAGCGCATGGAAAAATCGCCCAAGCTGTCGGCATTCGCCAAGATGCGATCTTTTTGATTGAAAAAGGAGAAGTAATCGAATTTCGTAACGGTCACGCCCGTTTCGGTGGCAAAGTACCGAGTGGCCAAATTTTAATTGACGGATTGGGCATTGGTGATGTAGGGAATATTGTGTTGCGCGATCGTCGCCTACTTTCACAAGATGGAATAATGATTGTTGTTGTGACGTTAAGTAAACAAGATAAGCGGATCGTTGCTGGCCCGGAAATGATTTCACGCGGTTTCGTGTATGTGCGCGAATCGGAAACGTTGTTTGGGGAGTCTATAAAAATTGTGAAAGAGATTGTAGAAAAGAGTATGGAAGACTACGTCATTGAATGGTCTTCATTAAAAACAAACATTCGTGATGCACTTAGCCAATATTTATTTGAAAAAACAAAACGAAAACCGATGATTTTACCAATTATTATGGAAGTATAAAACAACATGCTCAAAGTCAAGAAAACACCTGCGTGTCGCAGGTGTTTTTTGTATGAACATGTCGATGTTCACGTATACTAACGACATCACGCAACAGAAAGGGGATTGTTATGGAAGAACGAGATATATCTCAAGAGGAAACGAAGCCGTCTCCAGCAGAAAACATTGTTCAGCTCGGTCAAACGAATGTTCCGCAGCTTTCTTCTGATTCAACGATTCATTGTTTAACGATCGTTGGGCAAATTGAAGGGCACATTCAATTACCGCCGCAAAATAAAACGACAAAGTACGAACATATTATTCCACAAATTGTGGCTATCGAGCAAAACCCTAATATTGAAGGGCTGCTCGTCGTATTAAATACAGTAGGTGGTGATGTCGAAGCAGGGTTAGCTATTGCAGAAATGTTAGCCTCGATGTCCAAACCAACTGTTTCGATTGTGCTCGGCGGAGGCCATTCGATTGGTGTGCCGATTGCTGTGTCTTGCGACTATTCGTTTATCGCAGAAACGGCAACGATGACGATTCACCCGATTCGCCTCACAGGTCTTGTCATTGGCGTGCCACAAACGTTTGAGTATTTAGATAAAATGCAAGAGCGCGTCGTGAACTTTGTTGTGAAACATTCAAACATTAGTGAAGAAAAATTTAAAGAACTCATGTTTTCTAAAGGCAATTTAACGCGTGATATCGGAACGAATGTGGTAGGAACAGATGCTGTGAAGTACGGTTTAATTGATGAAGTCGGAGGACTGTCACAGGCGATGTATAAATTACGAGAACTCATTGACCATTCTAATCAAAAAGGGGCAATGTTACAATGATTTTACATACCATCGTTCCAGAGTTTTTAGTTTTTCAAACAAACGAAACGGAGTATAGAAAACACCACACCGTTCAATGTAACGGAGTGACGTTACTTGTGCAACAAACAGAAACGAATGAGTATGAAATTGTGCGTGTATTAAGTAGCGATCCAAAACATTATTTGACGTATGAACCAGGCACAAAACTTCATGCGACATCACTACAATTTATGGTATAATAAGAACAAGCAGCCACGCTTCTCTGTTGGCTGCTTTTTCATCTTACATGTTGGAGTGGGCGAAATGGGAAAGAAAAATAAGCGTCGCACAAACAAACAAGATCAATGGAAAAAAACGTTACGCTTCGAGTTAATCGGTTTAACGATGTTAGCATGTACGGTCATTGCGATGGCGAATGTCGGAGCTGTCGGACGTTCGCTCGTTTTTGCTACCCGTTTTTTTATGGGCGAGTGGTATATCGTTGCGTTATTAGGGGCGCTTGTGACGTCGCTATATGTCATTTGGAAGCGTGCATGGCCTTCATTTTTTCACCGTATTCTTGTCGGTTTGTATTTGATTATCTTTTCATTATTGTTGTTTAGCCATGAAACGCTGTTTCACATTTTATCGCGCAATGGGAAATTAGTAAATCCAAGCATTATTCGAACAACATGGGAATTATTTTGGGCAGATGTGCGTGGGGAAAGTGGCTCTTTCTCTGATTTAGGCGGTGGGATGCTTGGCGCTTTACTGTATACGATAAGCTACTATTTATTTGATCAATTAGGGACAAAATGGATTGCTTCATTGTTGCTGGTCATTGGTGTGTTGCTTCTCACAGGTAAAACGTTGCGTGATACAGCTGGCAAAGGAATAGAGTGGTTCCTTTCGTTTATGCGGACGCAAACAACGGCTGTCATTGCTGATGTTCGTTCATTTTTGAATCGTCCGAAAAAAGAAAAACAACAGCAACCGCATATTGAAGTGGTGACGGCGCTCGAAGAACAAGAAGACAAAGAAGAAAAAGAAGAAGAAACTATGATCGAAGGACCTGTTATTTCTAATTTTCACGAAGTAGTTGAAAAAGAACATCCGATCGCATTTATGCAAACACATGAAACAGATTATGCGTTGCCGCCTGTTGACTTGCTTTCTCCACCAAAGGCTGTTGATCAATCGAGAGAAAAAGAAAGTATTTATGAAAATGCTCGCAAACTTGAAAAAACGTTCCAAAGTTTTGGTGTAAAGGCAAAAGTAACAAAAGTGCATATTGGACCAGCTGTCACAAGATATGAAGTGTATCCAGATGTTGGTGTGAAAGTAAGTAAAATTGTTAGTTTAAGTGACGATTTAGCACTCGCCCTAGCGGCAAAAGATATTCGCATTGAAGCACCGATTCCAGGAAAATCAGCGATCGGAATTGAAGTGCCAAATGAGGAAATTGCGATGGTTTCTTTACGTGAAGTGTTAGAGGCGAAAGAAGCAGATAAGAAAGAGGCAAAGCTGTTAATTGGACTTGGCCGTGACATCTCCGGACAAGCGGTGCTTGCTGAACTGAATAAAATGCCACATTTACTTGTTGCGGGCGCGACAGGAAGCGGGAAAAGTGTATGTATTAATGCCATCATTGTTAGTTTACTCATGCGCACGAAACCTCATGAAGTAAAAATGATGATGATTGATCCGAAAATGGTGGAGTTAAGTGTATATAATGGTATTCCGCATCTGCTTTCTCCGGTCGTAACAGATCCGAAAAAAGCGTCTCAAGCATTAAAAAAAGTAGTGAGCGAAATGGAGAGGCGATATGAATTATTTTCGCACACAGGCACGCGCAATATTGAAGGGTATAACGAATATATGGAGCGGCATAATGAAACAGCGGAAACGAAGCAACCTCTGTTGCCGTATATTGTTGTCATTGTTGATGAGCTCGCGGATTTAATGATGGTTGCCTCAAGCGATGTAGAAGATTCCATTACCCGTCTTGCCCAAATGGCACGTGCGGCAGGCATTCATTTAATTATCGCAACACAGCGGCCATCCGTCGATGTGATTACAGGTGTTATTAAGGCAAACATTCCATCTCGCATCGCGTTTAGCGTATCGTCACAAACCGATTCACGTACGATTTTAGATATGGGAGGAGCTGAAAAATTACTTGGGCGTGGTGACATGCTCTTTTTACCTGTCGGTGCTTCCAAACCTGTTCGCGTGCAAGGTGCTTTTGTTTCCGATCAAGAAGTAGAAAACATCGTGCAATATGTCATTTCACAACAAAAAGCACAATACGAAGAAACGATGATGGCGCAAGATGATGAACCGCAAGAAGCGTTCGATGATGAGTTGTTTGATGAAGCGGTTCAGCTCGTCATTGACATGCAAAGTGCATCCGTTTCGATGTTGCAACGACGATTCCGCATCGGTTATAACCGGGCTGCACGTTTAATTGATGCAATGGAAGCACGTGGCATCGTCGGACCTTATGAAGGAAGTAAACCGCGCGCTGTGCTCGTATCGTCAAATGATGAAGCAAAAACGTCGTAAAAGAGGCTGAAAAATAGGCCTCTTTTTTGTATAAACGGGACATAATAATGATATATTATTACAATCGCTTACATATTATTTCTTACGACTTTTTTCGACATTTTTTTTATTCACTATTTATTTATAGATAAAAAAATGTTATATTATTAATAAGAAATTTGTCTAACATCAGATGTCTGATATCTAAGGTGGGGGATGGTGAATGTCTGTTAAAACAGATCATCGACACTTATATTTACAAGTCATTGATCGGATTAAAAAGGATATTGAGCAAGGGGTATACAAGGAAAAAGAAAAACTTCCTTCTGAATTTGAATTAGCAAAACAATTAGGAGTTAGCCGAGCGACGTTGCGTGAAGCATTACGAGTATTAGAAGAAGAAAACGTCATCATCCGCCGCCACGGTGTGGGGACATTTGTGAGTTCCCGGCCGATGTTTACGTCAGGTATTGAACAGCTAAGTAGCGTGACGGAGATGATTCGCCAAGCGGGACGCAAACCAGGAACGATCTTTTTATCTTCTTCAATTCAGAAACCGACTGAAGATGATATAAAGCGCTTTCAATGTAATAAAGAGGAAGATTTACTTGTTGTTGAGCGGGTGCGAACTGCGAATAACGAGCCAGTCGTTTACTGCATTGATAAAGTACCTTGTAAATATTTACCTAAAGGAATTGCTTATGAAAATGAGTCGTTATTAGAAATATTACATAATGAAGCGAATCGGTATATCGCGTATGCTGTTACCCACATCGAACCGCTCGGTTATCATGAAAAAGTGTCACCGATTTTGCAATGTGAGCCAGAAACAGCACTTTTAGTTTTAAAACAAATGCATTTTGATGAAAATGACGAACCTATTTTATACTCGATTGACTATTTCAAATCAGATAAGTTTAGCTTCCACGTTTTACGGAAACGTGTGTAACTTATAAAAGTGCTTATCCTATTAAGGAGGTGACATTGGAGGGAGAAGGATATTTTACATTTCACTTTTTACTCATCCATATTTCAAAACTGAGGGGGTAATGATTTATGAAGAAAAAACGTTTTGGATTGTCGATGTCTTTATTATTGACTGCTGGCATGCTTCTTGGCGGTTGCGGACAAGCAAAAGAAGAGCCGAAAGAAGAAGAAGGAAAAGCGTCTGAGTTTAGCGTAGCGATGGTTACAGACGTAGGTGGAATTGATGACAAATCGTTCAACCAATCTGCATGGGAAGGTTTGGAAAAATTTGGTGAAGAAAACGGCTTGAAAAAAGGAAAAGGTGGCTATGACTATTTACAGTCACAAAGCGATGCGGATTATGCAACAAACTTAAATAAACTTGTACGTAACGATTTTGATCTTATTTTCGGAATCGGTTTCTTAATGACAGATGCCATTACAGAAATTGCAGACCAAAAACCAGATAACAAATTTGCGATCGTTGATAGCGTTGTTGAAAAACCGAACGTTGCAAGCATTACATTTAAAGAGCATGAAGGCTCATTCCTTGTCGGTGTTGTTGCAGGTTTAATGACAAAAACAAATAAAATCGGTTTCGTTGGCGGTATGGAAATTCCATTAATTGAAAAATTCGAAAGCGGTTTCCGTGCTGGCGTAAAGGCTGTAAATCCGAAAGCAACAGTTGAAGTGCAATACGCAGGTGCATTTGACAAAGCGGATAAAGGAAAAGCCATTGCTTCGAGTATGTACGCTTCTGGCATTGACGTGATTTATCATGCTGCTGGTGCGACAGGAAACGGTGTATTCTCTGAAGCGATTGACTTGAAAAAACAAGATCCAAACAAAGAAATTTGGGTCATCGGTGTTGACCGCGACCAATATGAAGAAGGAAAAGTACCTGGAACAGATAAAAGTGTAACATTAACATCTATGGTGAAACGTGTTGACGTTGCTGTATATGACTTAGCGACAAAAACGAAAGACGGCAATTTCCCAGGCGGTCAAGCAGTTGAATACGGCTTAAAAGAAGATGGGGTAGGTATTGCGCCAACAACAAAAAACAATGTTCCTGAAGACGTGTTGAAAAAAGTTGATGAGTGGAAACAAAAAATTATTAACGGCGAAGTAAAAGTACCTACAACTCGCGACGAATATAAACAATTTGAAGCTTCTCTATAATTTCTTGTTCTCCGAAGGGAAGTCCTTCGGAGAACCACTAAATGAAAAGTTGCAACATGTTGCAGCTTTTCATTTAGTGATGTAAACCATGCTCATATAAGGAGTGGATCACGTTTGGAATACGTAATTGAGATGCTGAACATCCGCAAAGTTTTTGGGAATTTTGTGGCGAATGATAACATTACGTTGCAACTGAAAAAAGGAGAAATTCATGCGCTATTAGGTGAAAACGGTGCAGGAAAATCAACATTAATGAACGTGTTATTCGGTTTATATCAACCGGATGGCGGGGAAATTCGTGTTAAAGGGAAAAAAGTAAATATCGCAAACCCGAATGTTGCCAACGACTTAGGGATTGGGATGGTACACCAACATTTTATGCTTGTTGATACGTTTACGGTAACAGAAAACATTATTTTAGGAAGTGAGCCGACAAAAGGTGGACAAATTGACATTGAAAAGGCAGAAAAAGAAGTGCGCGAGCTTTCTGAACGATACGGTTTAGCGGTTGATCCGAAGGCGAAAATTGCGGACATTTCTGTCGGCATGCAACAACGTGTAGAAATTTTAAAAACGTTATATCGTGGAGCAGATATTTTAATTTTTGACGAGCCGACAGCTGTGTTAACACCACAAGAAATTCAAGAGCTTATCCAAATTATGAAAGCGCTTGTACGTGAAGGAAAGTCCATTATTTTAATTACGCACAAATTAAAAGAAATTATGGAAGTGTGTGATCGGGTCACCGTTATTCGTCGCGGAAAAGGCATTGGTACATTAAATGTATCGGAAACAAATCCGAACGAACTTGCTTCATTAATGGTTGGACGTGAAGTACATTTCAAAACAGAAAAACAACCGCCGAAAGTCGGAAAGCCTGTCCTTGAAATTGAAAATTTAGTCGTGAAAGATTCACGTGGGATTACCGCTGTTGATCATTTAAATTTAACGGTACATGCAGGGGAAATTGTCGGCATTGCAGGAGTAGACGGAAACGGACAAACGGAGCTTATTGAAGCAATCACAGGTTTAATCAAATCAGAGTCAGGCTCCATTCGTTTAAATGGTAAAGAAATTCGCAATTTAACACCGCGTCAAATTACAGAAACAGGTGTAGGACACATTCCACAAGACCGTCATAAACATGGTCTCGTGCTCGACTTCCCGATTGGAGAAAATATGGTACTCCAAACATACTATAAGGAACCATATTCAAAACGCGGTATTTTGAACTTTAAAGCCATTTACGATAAAGCGCGTCAGCTTATTCAAGAGTTCGACGTTCGTACGCCTGATGAATATACAAAGGCGCGAGCTTTATCAGGAGGAAACCAACAAAAAGCGATTATCGGGCGCGAAGTAGATCGCGATCCGGATCTACTCATTGCAGCGCAACCGACACGCGGGCTCGACGTTGGGGCGATTGAGTTCATTCACAAACGTCTTATCGAACAACGGGATAAAGGAAAAGCGGTGTTGCTCGTTTCGTTTGAATTAGATGAAATTATGAATGTCAGCGATCGCATTGCTGTCATTTATGAAGGAAAAATTGTTGCCATTGTCGATCCGAAAGAAACGACAGAACAAGAGCTTGGCTTATTGATGGCAGGAAGCAAACGGAAGGAAGCAGGTGTATCATCATGAGTGAAAATCGTTTAACGAATATTCTCGTCCCTGTTTTTGCGGTTATTCTTGGAATTATCGCTGGTGCAATTGTCATGATCATTAGTGGATATGATCCAATTGCCGGGTATTCTGCTTTATTGTACGGGGCTTTTGGTGATCGATATTACATTGGAGAAACGATTCGTCAAGTCACGCCGTATATTTTAGCAGGTTTAGCTGTTGCGTTCGCTTTTCGCACAGGGTTATTTAATATCGGTGTAGAAGGACAGCTTATTGTTGGTTGGCTAGCTGCTGTCTGGGTAGGTGTGGCGTTTGAACTACCAAAAGTCATTCATTTGCCGCTCGCAATCATTGCAGCTGGAGCAGCTGGGGCGCTTTGGGGATTCATTCCAGGTTTTTTAAAAGCACGTTTCCGTGTTCATGAAGTTATCGTCACAATTATGATGAACTATATTGCGCTATACGTATCGAATGCGGTCATTCGTTCTGTTTTATCCGATCAAGGATTTAAATCAGAAAAAATCCATCCGTCAGCATCGTTACGTTCAGAGTTTTTACAATCATTGACAGATTACTCTACGCTTCATTACGGCATTATTATTTCGTTAATTGCGGCTGTCGTCATGTGGTTTTTGCTTGAGAAAACAACGACAGGGTATGAACTTCGTGCCGTCGGTTTTAACCAACACGCATCGCATTATGCGGGTATGAACGTCAATCGTAATATTATATTAGCGATGGTTATTTCAGGGGCATTCGCAGGTATCGCTGGGGCGATGGAAGGATTAGGAACGTTTGAAAACGTCTCTGTCAAAGCTGGGTTTACCGGAGTCGGATTTGATGGAATCGCGGTCGCTCTTCTTGGCGGAAATCATGCATTTGGAATTATTTTAGCAGCCGTTCTCTTTGGGGCTTTAAAAGTCGGAGCGCTTGAAATGCCATCAGCAGCCGATGTGCCGACAGAACTTGTTGATATTGTCATTGCGTTAATTATTTTCTTCGTGGCTTCAAGCTACTTAATTCGTCTTGTGCTTACGCGCTTCAAAAAGGAGGGAAAATAAATGTTGAACATCCTTGAAATTATTATTCCTTCCGCGATTTTTTTTGCGGCACCACTCATTTTTACGGCGCTTGGTGGCGTATTTAGTGAACGCTCCGGTGTTGTAAATATCGGATTAGAAGGGTTAATGGTCATCGGCGCGTTTACTGGTGTAGTGTTTAATTTAACGTTTGCCGATCAATTCGGACAATTAACACCATGGCTTGCTATGCTTGTGGCGATGGTTGTTGCGTCTATTTTCTCGCTTATGCATGCGGTAGCAGCCATCTCGCTTCGCGCTGATCAAGTCGTTAGTGGGGTAGCTATCAACTTTTTAGCGTTAGGATTATCATTGTTTCTTGTAAAAATGTGGTACGGGAAAGGCCAAACAGACCAAGTGCAAGTTGGGTTCGATAAAATCGATATTCCGATTTTAAGCAAAATTCCAGTCATCGGTCCGATTTTATTCTCAAACGGATATTTGCCATCTTATTTAGCGATTGTACTCGCGTTTGTTGTATGGTACGTCATTTACAAAACGCCGTTTGGGCTTCGTCTTCGTGCGGTTGGAGAACATCCGATGGCGGCGGATACAATGGGAATTAACGTAGCAAAAATGCGTTACATCGCGGTGATGTTAAGTGGTGCACTCGCTGGAATTGGCGGTTCCATTTATGCAACAATCATTTCACGCGATTTTAGCCATGCGACAATTTCTGGTCAAGGATTTATGGCGCTTGCTGCGATGATTTTCGGAAAATGGCATCCGCTTGGTGCGATGGGAGCGGCCCTTTTCTTTGGATTTGCACAAAGTTTAAGTATCGTTGGGCAAGCGATTCCGTTTTTGAAAAACGTACCGACTGTTTATTTGCTCATTTTACCGTATGCCTTAACGATTTTAGCGCTAACTGGCTTTATCGGACGAGCAGATGCGCCAAAAGCGCTCGGTACGCCTTATGTAAAAGGAAAACGTTAATGGCAAAAGACTTCGGGCTGTCCCGAAGTCTTTTTTTCACGTCTTTGATCGCGCATAATAAAAGCAAGGAGGGGATTTCATTGCATAAATTAGTTGATCAATTATTTTTTGAATTGCAGCGTCCGGTAACGATTGAATCACGTGATTTTGAATTGCTTGCATATAGCGGCCATCATGATCAAACGGACGAAGTACGCATGCGCACGATTTTAAGTAAAAGAGCGTCTGCCCACGTCTTTCAATATTTACACGAGCATGGATGGATGAAAAAAATTGAACAGGCAGACGGAGTTGTTAGCATCCCTCCACTTCCAGATATTGATCTTGGTGCTCGCGCGGTCGTTTGTTTAAAACACGGAGGGAAAGTGTATGGCTATCTTTGGGTGCAGGCGTCGTTTTACGATTTGACAGAGGAACAGCGAAAACGAATCGAAGACGTAGCAAAAGAAGTGGCACATATGTTACATGAACAAATAGGAAAACGTTATAAACGTCAAGAAGAAATCAACGACCTTTTTCTCCGTTTTATTCAATATCGTGACATAAGTGAGCGTGATGTTCAAATGGAAGCCCAGCTACTTGGTGTGACGCTCCCTTCGTCATTTGCTGTTTCCGCTCTATATGTTCAGAAGAATGAAAAGAAAGATGACATTCGTCAATACGTGACGTTTATAACAAGAACAACACATGCCCCGACTTTTTTTATCGAACATCATCATCCATTTTTACTGATTGTGGGGGGGACGCCAACACAACGACCGATTGATGTGGTAAAAATGATAATTACAAAATTACAACAAGACTTTCGGTGTGAGATGGATCGTGACGTTATTGTTGGAATCGGCAATGAGTATAACGGTTTGCAACGGTTGCGTGATAGCTACAAAGAAGCGATGGAAGTTATTCATTTAAAAAGACATATGGATGAGTATGTACCACATGCTTACTGTGATTTAGGGATTTATCGCATCATTCCATTCATATACGAACAATATAAGCAACGTCGCTATAAAAACGAAGCATTAACAAAACTAAAAAAGCACGATGAACAACATGGGACGGACTTTTTGAACACGCTTCGTGCATACATTCAACATGACTGCAATATAAAGCAAACAGCCGAAAGTTTATACATTCATCCCAACACGTTGCATTATCGACTAAAACGCATGCAGGCAATTACGAATCTACCGCTTCATGATTTTGAGCAACGAATGATGTTGTATATTGATCTCCTTTTATACAAATATAAGGAAGATGTTGTGGATGAACAACAAAAATAAGTAGAAATGATTATATGTAAACGACAAACAATTTTCAGAAAGTATAAATTATAATGAATCGTAGAATATGTGACAAATTCGTGAAAGGATCGATGCATGTGACAGTACCATACAAACATGAACCATTTACAAACTTTACGCTTGAACATGAAGCAGAAGCGTTTCGTGAAGCGCTTGCTTATGTTGAAACACAACTTGGACAAGAATATCCGCTTATCATCGGTGGGAGACGGGTCGTCACCGAAGAAAAAGTGGTGTCGACGAATCCAGCGAATAAACAACAAGTTGTTGGCGTTGTGTCGAAAGCGACGAAAGCGCTTGCTGATGAAGCGATGTCTGCTGCACTTTCTGCGTTTGAAACGTGGAAGCGCGTGTCACCACAGGCGCGTGCCGATGTGTTACTTCGTGCCGCAGCTATATTAAGAAGAAGAAAACATGAATTTTCAGCATGGCTAGTGAAGGAAGTCGGTAAGCCGTGGAAAGAAGCAGATGCCGATACCGCAGAAGCCATTGACTTTTTAGAGTATTATGCTCGGCAAATGATTTCTCTTTCAGAAGGTGTGCCCGTATTGAGCCGACCGGGAGAAACAAACCGCTTTTTTTATGTACCGCTTGGCGTCGGTTTAATTATTTCGCCATTTAACTTCCCGCTTGCGATTATGGCTGGAACGACAGTGGCTGCCATTGTGACAGGAAACACAGTTATTTTACGACCATCTGATCGTGCGCCAATTGTCGCTGCAAAATTTGTTGAGCTTATGGAAGAAGCCGGTCTGCCAGAAGGGGTATTAAATTATTTGCCGGGTGGGGAAGCAGAAGTAGGAGAATATATCGTTGAACATCCGCAAACGCGCTTTATTTCGTTTACGGGATCGCGCGCCGTTGGTTGCCGCATTTACGAGCGGGCAGCGATCGTTCAACCTGGTCAAAAATGGTTGAAGCGTGTCATTGCCGAAATGGGCGGAAAAGATGCGATTATCGTTGATAAGGATGCTGACCTTGAATTAGCAGCGCAGTCCATTGTCGCTTCTGCATTCGGTTTTTCAGGACAAAAATGCTCCGCATGCTCGCGAGCGATCGTGCTTGAAGATGTATACGACGAAGTGCTTGCGCGTGTTGTCGAGCTAACAAAACAATTAAAAGTTGGCAATCCAAAAGAGCAAAGCACATTTATGGGTCCGGTCATTGATAAAGTATCGTACGATAAAATTATGGGCTACATCGAAGTTGGAAAACAAGAAGGAAAGCTCATGACAGGTGGGAAAGGAGACGATTCACAAGGATTTTTTATCGAACCGACAATTTTTGCCGACGTCTCCCCTACTGCACGCATTATGCAAGAAGAAATTTTCGGACCAGTTGTTGCCTTTACGAAAGTAAAAACGTTTGATGAAGCGCTCGAAGTAGCCAACAACACAGATTATGGATTAACTGGTGCAGTCATTTCAAACAATCGAGGTCATTTAGAAAAAGCACGTGAACAGTTTCATGTTGGAAATTTATACTTTAATCGCGGTTGCACGGGAGCGATTGTCGGTTATCATCCGTTTGGCGGTTTTAATATGTCAGGAACAGACTCAAAAGCAGGCGGCCCAGACTATTTATTGTTACACATGCAAGCAAAAACGGTTAGCGAAATGTTTTAACATTTAAAAGAGGTGAACAACATGCTCGCACAACTATCAAAAAATATCTTTCTATATGCTTCGCAAAGTAAAGTGCTAAATCAAGCTGCAAAAAAATGGGGGCTCCGTTTCGGAGCTTCCCAAGTCGTTGCAGGAGAGACGATTGAAAGCGCTATCAAAAAGGTGCGTGAACTGAACGAAAAAGGGCTCGTTTGTACACTTGATCATTTAGGAGAGTTTGTTTCAAGTCGCGAAGAAGCCCTTGAAGCGACACAATATAATATTCGCACGTTAGAAGCGATTTATCGCGCAGGCGTCCATAGCAATCTATCTGTCAAGTTGACACAACTTGGGCTCGATATTGATTTTGATTTTTGTTTAAATAATATGCGTCAAATTGTTGAAACGGCAAAACAGTACAACAATTTTGTGCGTATCGATATGGAAGATTCAGGACATTGCCAAGCGACGCTCGATTTATTACATGAACTTCGCCGCACGTACGACAACGTCGGAACGGTCATTCAAGCCTATTTATATCGCGCTGAACAAGATGTAAAAGATTTGAAAGGGGTATCGCTTCGTTTAGTGAAAGGGGCGTATAAAGAGCCGCCAGAAGTGGCGTTTCAAGATAAACAACAAATTGATGAAAACTATATGAATATTATTCGACTTCATTTATTAAGCGGAAGTTATACAGCAATTGCTACACACGACCATCATATTATCGAAAAAGTAAAAAAATTTGCAGAAGAAAATAATATTTCGCGTGATCAATTTGAGTTTCAAATGTTGTATGGTTTTCGGACAGATATGCAACAACAGTTAGCAAAAGAAGGATATACGATGCGTGTATACGTTCCGTTCGGAAATGATTGGTTCGGTTATTTTATGCGTCGGCTAGCAGAACGTCCACAAAACGTTGCGTTCGCATTAAAAGGCTTTTTTGGAAAATAATTTTTTGTACAAATTGTGAACATATTTTAGTATAATGATAGCTACAAAGGGGTTTTATCGACAACAAGGGAAGGGGAGATTACTTTGGTTATTGCATCAGTTGTGACGTATTTAATTGGGATGTTGCTTATCGGATATTGGGCGTATAAACGAACGTCTAACTTGTCTGACTATATGTTAGGTGGACGAACGCTCGGACCAGCGGTGACAGCGTTAAGCGCGGGGGCGTCCGATATGAGCGGTTGGTTGTTGCTCGGTTTGCCTGGCGCGATGTATGCGCAAGGGTTAAGCGCTTCATGGATTGTCATCGGATTAGCCCTTGGCGCATATGCGAACTGGTTATACGTCGCTCCTCGTTTACGGGTATATACAGAAGTAGCGAACGATTCGATTACGATTCCATCCTTTTTAGAAAATCGTTTTGGTGATACATCGAAGCTACTTCGCCTCGTTTCTGGATTTGTCATTATGATTTTCTTTACGTTTTACGTTTCTTCTGGTCTCGTCTCTGGCGGGGTCATGTTTAAAAACTCGTTCGGTACAGATTATCACACAGGACTATGGATTGTCGCAGGCGTGGTCGTGGCATACACGTTATTTGGGGGATTTTTAGCAGTTAGTTGGACAGATTTTGTACAAGGTCTCATCATGTTTATTGCACTTATTCTCGTCCCGGTTGTGACGCTCATGCATACAGGAGGATTAACAGAGACAACAACAACGATTCGCGACATCGATCCGAATTTGCTCGATTTGTTTAAAGGGACAAGCGTCATCGGTATCATTTCCTTATTTGCGTGGGGACTTGGTTATTTCGGACAACCACACATTATCGTTCGCTTTATGGCGATTTCATCGGTGAAAGAGATGAAACAAGCACGTCGTATCGGGATGGGATGGATGATCTTTTCGTCTGTCGGCGCGATGTTAACAGGTCTTTTTGGAATCGCTTACTTTAAACAAGCAGGTATGACGTTAGAAGATCCAGAAACGGTATTTATTAAGCTTGGTGAAATTTTATTCCACCCACTTATTACAGGGTTTTTACTTGCAGCCATTTTAGCGGCAATCATGAGCACAATTTCATCGCAATTACTTGTGACATCAAGCTCGCTAACGGAAGATTTATATAAAATTTTATTCCGTCGCTCAGCATCCGATAAAGAGCTTGTATTTGTCGGTCGTTTATCGGTGTTGCTTGTTGCTATTGTTGCCTTGATACTAGCATATGAGCAAAACAATACGATTTTAAATCTTGTTGGCTATGCTTGGGCTGGATTTGGTGCCTCGTTCGGTCCAGTCATTATATTAAGCTTATATTGGCGTCGTATGACAAAATGGGGAGCGCTTGCAGGGATGATTGCAGGTGCAACGACAGTCATCGTTTGGGCAAACTCTTCATACGCTAGCGTCATGTATGAGATGGTTCCAGGCTTTATCGCAAGCCTCATCGCTATTGTTATCGTCAGCGTATTGACAGCTACACCAGAGAAACATGTTACAGAGCAATTTGATACGTTTAAACGTACCATTTCATCATAAGAAAAAGGTGTCCAAACTGGGCACCTTTTTCTTATGCTTGCATGACTTTCGACAATACTCATACAATGGGGATATATATTTGAAATGAATAATATAGAAAGGAATGGATAAAGTGAGCATATTTGGAGCAATCGTCGCTTTTTTGTTAGCCGTTGTTCTTATTTTACGAAACGTTCCAGTAGGGTACGGAATGATGTGTGGGGCGTTTATTGGTGCTTTATTCGGTGGAGCTTCCGTCGATGAAGCGGTTCACCTCATGATGGACGGGGCGAAAGAAATGACTCCGTCTGTTTTGCGTGTTTTAGCTGCGGGTGTGCTTGCTGGTGTATTGATGCAGTCTGGGGCAGCTGCGGCTATTGCGGAAAAACTTGTGCGAACATGTGGGGAAAAATATGCGTTATTTTCGCTATGTTTTGCGGCGATGGTACTAACAGCATGTGGGGTATTTGTTGATGTCGCTATTATGACGATTGCACCTGTTGCACTTGCGCTAGCACATCGACTTCACATGTCACGTTTTGCGATATTGCTCGCATTAATTGGCGGGGGAAAAGCAGGAAATATCATTTCTCCTAATCCGAACACAATTGCCGCAGCAGAAGCATTTTATGTCCCACTATCTTCACTCATGATGGCAGGTATCGTGCCAGCTGTCGTTGGTCTTTTTGTTACGTATCAGCTCTCAAAACGGTGGCGAATCGATGCCAAACATATGACAGACATTGAAACAGTTGAAAAAGAAACACCGCCGTGGCAAAAGGCGATCGTCGCTCCTAGTGTGGCGATCGTTCTTTTATTGTCTCGTCCGATTTTAGGGGTGTCAATTGATCCGTTTATCGCTTTACCGGCCGGCGCGTTAATTGGTGTAATGGCTATGAATAAAATGAGTGAGCTAAACGTCTTTTTACGTGTGGGTATGGAAAAAATGAGCGGCGTTGTTTTTATGCTTGTTGGCACCGGAACGTTAGCAGGTGTGATTGCAAATTCACCGTTACAT
Organism: Anoxybacillus suryakundensis; assembly: GCF_001418025.1. Classification (NCBI taxonomy): domain Bacteria; kingdom Bacillati; phylum Bacillota; class Bacilli; order Caryophanales; family Anoxybacillaceae; genus Anoxybacillus; species Anoxybacillus suryakundensis. The sequence continues at coordinate 39,594 of NZ_LIOK01000007.1, read as the reverse complement.
CGAACGTTGATGCATACGCTTGAGTCGTTTGGTTTTTCCCCATATGTGATTGCCCCGATTGCTGGTGCGCTATTATCAGGTGTTACCGCATCAACAACAGCAGGCACAGCCATCGCGAGCCGCGTGTTTGGGGAAGCGTTAATTGAAGCTGGTGTTTCATCACTTGCCGGAGCGGCCATGGTACATGCGGGCGCAACAGTGCTCGATCATTTACCGCACGGTAGCTTTTTTCATATCACTGCAGCCAGTGTACATATGTCAACGAAAGAAAGGCTCACATTGCTTCCATACGAAACGCTCATCGGCATAGCAATCGCAACAACATCTACGATCCTTTTTTATATATTTTTATAAAACTATGTTCTAAATAATCAACAAATAAAATAAAAAAAGGATTTCTAACCCATGTGTAGAAAAAGAATGATATACACAAAAGGGGAGTGGAGAAAGATGAGAAGCATATGTATGTATTTATGTATTTGTTTGTTTTTATTCGCCCATCCTGTTTGGGCGGAAGAGGAAACGAGCATCACATTAAGTGTTGCTGGCGATGTGACGCTTGGTCGCGATGAAAACTATGGTTATACATATTCGTTTGATCATGAAGCGAAAAAAAACGGTCTTTCTTTTTTTACTAAATACATTGGGTCCATTTTTAAACAAGATGATTTTACAACAGTTAATTTGGAAACAACGTTAACAACAGCCACGCAAAAAGCCGAGAAGAAGTTTCGCTTTCGAGGTGATCCATCGTATGTCAATATTTTAACGAATGCGAGCATTGAAGGGGTGAATCTTGCCAATAATCATACGTTCGACTATGGACAAAAGGGATATACAGATACGATCGCAACGTTAAAACGAGCAAATATCGGTTATTTTGGAAACGGGATACCACTTGTAAAAACAGTAAAAGGAGTGAAAATTGGCACACTCGGTTATAAAGGATGGAGCGATACAAAAGCGATACGAAAGCAAATCGCAAACGACATACGTTCACTACAAAAGCAAGGAGCACAAGTCATTCTCGTTCATTTTCATTGGGGTGAAGAACGAAGCTATGTACCAAACGGCACACAAAAATCGTTAGGAAGGTTTGCGATCGATAGTGGAGCAGATCTTGTCGTTGGTCATCATCCGCATGTTATCCAAGGAATTGAACAATATAAAGGAAAAATGATTGTTTATAGCTTAGGAAACTTTATGTTTGGGGGCAACAAAAATCCGAGCGATAAAGATACGTTCGTTTATCAACAAACGTTTTATTTCGCAAGCGGCATAAAACAACCAAAAACAACGATTCGCATCATTCCGTTTCGCATCTCGTCTATGACGACACGAAACAACTATCAACCGATTCCGCTTCAGGGAAAAGAAGCAAGTCGCGTAAAAACAAAGATTGTAAATTTGTCAGCAAAAATTAATCAGCCGACATGGCTCGTATATGAAAAATAATGTATAATGGAAAGAAAAGGAGTTGATTTCATGTACATGGGGGACATTATTTTTCAACTCGTCATGCTTGGAATAATTGGATTATTCGTTTTCGGAGCCATATGGCTAACACGTTTGGCCATAAAAAAGAAAAATTAGTAAAAAAGTTCGGCACTCGCCGAACTTTTTATAATGATTTCCCACAAGATGGACAAAATTGAAAGCTTGTTTGTACCATTGTTCCACAATACGGACAAAACTTTTCTCCTTCGTTACGACGCAAGCGAGCGTTTAGCGGATCTTTTTCTTCATTTTCGTCAACGATATCGACGATGGACATTCGATCTTTTCCTGTAGCGTTTTTGTAATGATACACAGCTTGAAAAATACCGATACCAATTATAACGAAGCCGAAAAAAGGAAAGATTTGTGACCCTGGAATGGGAGAATCTTTCGTAATAGAAAAAGTCATAAACGTCCAAAACATACCGAATAAAATGGTGGCGATACTGCCGATAAATCCTTGCATGGATGGTCCACGACCTGGTTTAATGCTTTTCATTTGCTTTCCCCCAATCTGTTTGATACGTCCATTATATACGAGGAATATGAGGAATGTATTTCGTTTTTTGTATAAAAGAGATAAATATATGCTACAATGACCAGGAATACCATACAATATATGTGTAAGCATTATTATGCAAAGGGGGGCTTCATCTTATGACATTATCATCATTAAGGCGTCAAGCAAGGGAAGCGTTGAAAGGAAAATGGGGCAGTGCCGTGCTTCTTATGCTTGTTTATGCGTTCGTAACCATCGTTTTCCCTATGGTAGTTGAGGTTGTATTAAGCGGGGGATGGGACGTATGGGTTGAACAAGAAAACGTACCAACATCTGCTTCGATCGTCAGTTTGCTCATTTCGTTTGCGCTCATTCCGTTTAGTGTTGTTTTGTATTGGGTGTTTTTAGATGCATATCGCTATGAACCTGTTCGGATCTCTCCGATGTTTACGGTATATCAAAATGGAAAGTTATCATGGAAACTCATCGTTACGTCCATTTTATTCGGTATTTTTGTATTTTTATGGAGCTTATTGCTGATTATCCCGGGAATAATTAAAACGTTATCTTATTCACAAGCATTCTTTTTATTAAAAGATCATCCAGAATACGGTGCGCTTCAAGCGATTAGCGAAAGTAAAAAGCGAATGAGAGGGTATAAAGGAAAACTATTTTTATTATACTTAAGCTTCATGGGATGGGGACTTCTCGCGATTATAACATTCGGTATCGGATTTTTATGGCTCGTTCCATATGTCTACACATCACTCGCTGCGTTTTATGATCAATTTATTCGGACGCAAGAAGTGCAAGCTGAGTAAAAAAACGAACAAGGGCAACCTTGTTCGTTTTTTATAAATAAAGCTAGCAAAATATCAAATCATTTTGTAAAATCATTAAAAAAAGAATATTGTTTCTTTTTTAGATGATTTAATCACATAAACACGTTTGTAAAATGAAGAATAATAGTGACATACTATAATTGAAATGTGTTATAATAAATGTGGAGAAATTTTCGGTCAAATGGACGGATGAACATTTAGGGGGTCTAAAATGAAAACAGATGTCATTTTAATTGGCGCGGGGATTATGAGTGCGACATTAGGGACGTTGTTGAAAGAGTTAGCACCAGAGTGGGAAATTGCTGTGTTTGAAAGGCTTGGTCAACCAGCAGATGAAAGCTCGAACGAATGGAACAATGCCGGAACAGGCCATGCCGCACTTTGTGAACTAAACTACACAGTTGAAAAAGCGGATGGATCAATTGATATAAGCAAAGCGATTAAAATTAATGAGCAGTTTCAAGAGTCATTGCAATTTTGGTCTTATCTCGTTCAAAATAAGCGCATCCGTGATCCGAAACAATTTATTATGCCAATCCCACATATGAGTTTCGTACAAGGGAAAGAAAACGTTACATTTTTGAAGAAGCGTTTTGAACAAATGGTGGTTCATCCTTTATTTAAAGGCATGGAGTTTTCTGATGATCCGCAAAAACTAAGAGAGTGGATTCCGCTGATGATGGAAGACCGTATCGTCACCGAATCGATTGCAGCGACAAGAATTGAAGCGGGAACGGACGTGAATTTCGGCGCTTTAACACGCATGTTATTTGAGCATTTAGAACATAAGCATGTGAATTTGTATTATAAACATCATGTTGAAGATATGAAACGAACAAGTGACAACTTATGGGAAGTAAAAGTGCGCAATTTAGCGACTGGGGAAGTTGACGTTCACACAGCGAAGTTCGTCTTTATCGGCGCGGGTGGAGGAAGTTTGCATTTATTACAAAAGTCAGGAATTCCTGAAGGAAAAGGAATCGGTGGCTTCCCAGTAAGCGGGCTATTTATGGTGTGCAATAATCAAGACATTATCGACCAACATCATGCGAAAGTGTACGGCAAAGCGAAAGTTGGCGCTCCGCCGATGTCTGTTCCTCATTTAGATACACGTTTTATTGACGGGAAAAAAATGTTATTGTTCGGACCGTTCGCTGGATTTTCACCGAAGTTTTTAAAGAACGGATCGCTGTTTGATTTAATTACGTCTGTCAGGCCGCATAATGTGCTAACGATGCTTGCGGCAGGAGCGAAAAACATGGCACTAACAAAATATTTAATTGAACAAGTGATGCTGTCGAAAGAACAACGCATGGAAGAATTGCGTGAATTTATCCCGCATGCGAAAAGCGAAGATTGGGATGTCATTATTGCCGGTCAGCGTGTACAAGTCATTAAAGATACAGAAGCAGGTGGCAAAGGTACGCTTCAATTCGGTACGGAAGTTGTTGCCGCACACGACGGCTCGGTTGCTGCGTTACTTGGTGCATCGCCAGGGGCGTCAACGGCTGTTCACGTCATGCTTGAAGTCATTGAAAAATGTTTTCCGAACGAAATGAAACAATGGGAAGCAAAAATTAAAGAAATGATTCCATCGTATGGTGTATCGCTTATGAAAAACGAAACGCTTTTACGCGATGTCCAAACGCTCGCTGCCCAAACGCTTGGCCTAAAAGAAAACATGCCACTTCAAATCGCATAAGCGTCCGAGACAGAAGTCGACTGGCTTCTGTCTTTTTTGTGCGATCGTGCATCTATTTGTTATAATGAGGGAAAAGGGGGATGAATTTGGCATTGTTGTTGAAAAAATTGCACCAAGGTCGTGATATCCATAACGAAACGGTGTTAGGTACGGTATTCACAGCGATTTTTGTTTTTTCTTTATGTACGTATGGATTGGGTTGTCATGAATGAGGAAAAAATATTTTTTTGGTTTTTTAGTTGCAAAATGCAAATAATAACGTATAATAAAAGTAAGAGGTGAGGAAATGGAAAATGTTCGTGAACTATTCCACACGATGACAAAACGTCTCGGGTTGTTAGACCGCAATTGCTGCACGGTTGGTGGTGTTGAGCTATCGCTTGTGCAAAGTCATATTTTATACGAAATCGACCGCATGAACGAACCATCGATGCAACAAGTCGCTGAGGCGTTAGCGATCGATATTACAACGTTTAGCCGTCAAATTCAAACACTTGTGAAAATGAACTTAGTGAAAAAAACACCTTACCCTCAAGATCGCCGCGTCTATATTTTATCGTTAACACCGGAAGGAAAATACGTCACAGCGAAAATTGACGCAGAAGTGAACGAATATTTAGCCGAAGTATTTTCGCATATGACTGAATTTGAACGAGAAACTGTCCTTCGCTCCATTCGCTTACTGAATGAATGTATGGCGAAATCAACCGTCTGTTGCAAACCGTTGTTTTAAGGCAAGAGAAATCTTGCCTATTGCTTGAACAAATACTTGCATATCACAAATAAAAGGAGAGGGCTTATTTGGAAACGATACAGTCGTTCGCATTTTTAGTGTTGGAGCTGACGGCGCTTTTTTTGATCATTTCGTTTGTGATTAACTTTATCGAAGGGTACATTCCGTACGAGCGCATGCAACAGCTATTGGTAGAACACCATCCGTTCGTCGGAGCAATCATTGCAGTACTATTTGCCTTTGTGACCCCATTTTGTTCGTGCTCAACCATCCCGGTTGTCGTTTCATTGTTGAACAAAAACGTCCGATTTGGTTTGGTCATGATCTTTTTATTTGCCTCCCCTGTACTTGATCCGACGATTTTAACGATAATGACTGCCTTACTCGGTGTGAAAGTGGCAGCTGCATATACGGTATTGACGACTGTACTTTCGATTTTGATCGGCTTTACACTCGAGGTACTCGGTTTTGAAAAGGCGGTCAAGCGCGTCATCGTGAAAGGAAACGTCGCCATCGGCACAAAACGGACGATGCAAGAAGCGTGGCATGAGACACTTCATTTGATGAAGACCGTTTATCCATACTTATTCATCGGGGCTGGCATTGGCGCATTCATTCACGGCGTTGTGCCAACGGAATGGATTGCAACCTATATGGGAGGTGATACGTGGTGGTTAGTGCCAGTTGCAGCGATCATTGGCATTCCGCTTTATATCCGACTATCGACCATGATTCCGATTTCGCAAATGCTTGTGGCAAAAGGAATGGCGCTCGGCCCGGTCATGGCGCTTATGATTAGCTCGGCTGGCGCAAGCTTACCAGAAATTACGCTACTGCATAGCATTTTTCAAAAGAAACTCGTTTGGGCGTTCATCGCTTCAGTCATCTCAATGGCTACGTTATCCGGATTTTTGTTTTACATCATATAAATGGAGGAGATTTCTATGTTCAAAAAATTATTTACACAAAAAGAAAAAGGTTGTTGTGATGTGCAAATTATGGAGGTCAAAGACGACGAGAGAAAAGGGGATTGTTGCGAAGAGGAAGAAGCGTGTTGTGAAGAGAAAGACGACAACCAAACATGTTGCTAGCAACGGAGCACCAGGGAAGCCTGGTGCTTTTTGTATGGGATAAATGTGGAATAATGGTGACGAAGGAGAAATTGAATGACTTTGCAATAGTGATTAAAATGAACATATGGTCAGAGAGAGGTGCATCCGTTTGAATATTATACAGAGAACAAGAACGTATTGGCTTCCGCTTATTTCATTAGCTATTCCTGCGATGATGGAAAGTTTGCTTCAAAGCATTGTCGGATTTGTCGATTCTTTATTTATTTCCAAGCTCGGCTTAGTGGAAGTAGCTTCCGTAGGAATGGCAAATGCGATCTTGCAAATTTACTTTGCTGTCTTTTTAGCGACCGGCACTGCTGCAACAGTACTCGTTGCCACATATACAGGAGCTAATGATAGCCAAAAAGTCAAAAAAGTGATTTCTCACTCCATCATATTAACGATCGTCATCGGAATAGCATTTGGGATCCTTTCATTCTTTTTCGCTGAACATATGTTTAGATTAATGGGAGCGAACGAACATGTATTACAAACAGGAATCGTTTATTTTCAAATCGTCGCAACGCCATCTATTTTCATATCTATGATGTTCACATTAGGCGCGATCATTAGAGGGACTGGCGACACAAAAACGCCTATGCGCATCGGCTTGTGGATGAATGGAATACATATTATCCTTGATTATATTTTCATCTTTTGCGTATGTTTTGAAGGGCTCGGCATCATAGGGGCTGGAATCGCTACTGTTTTCGCACGTATATTTGGTGTCATTTTACTATTTATTCATCTAAAAAAGAAACAATTGCTCGTCTTTTCAACGGATATGTGGACGTTTCAAAAAAGTGTTATGCTACAATTCGTTCGGTTAAGCATTCCTTCTTCTATGGAACGATTATTTATGCGATTCGGACAAATCATTTATTTTGGCATGATCGTACGCATGGGGACAAAAGTTCATGCAACGCATACGTTAACAGGAAATTTCACTTTATTTTCATCCATTGTCGGAACAGGTTTAGCAACAGCAACAACAACACTTGTTGGCAAAAGTCTTGGAGCAGGTCAATACAATGAAGCAAAGGCGTATAGCTTGATTTCTATAGTTTGTACTTCGGTGATGATGACGGGCGTAACTTTCCTTCTATTTTTAACATCACCATTGACAGCACGCGTGTTTACACATAACGAAACGGTTATTTCGCTAATCGTTGCCGTTCTAGGCATTGATACAATCGCTCAGCCAGCAACAGCAATCGTTACGATGCTAACGTCTGTTTTACAAGCAAATAAAGATGCTAAATTTCCAATGTACGTCACAGCCTTTGGCATATGGGCGATTCGAACCATCGGAGTGTACATTTTAGGCATTTATTTCGGGTTAGGGCTTATTGGCGTATGGCTATCTATTGCGATCGATAACTACGTGAGGGCGGCTCTGTTATACTGGCGGTATCGGTCGCTAACGTGGAGTAGGGGGGATCATACATATTAGGAAGATAGTGGGGAATTTAGCAACATTGGTCCGAGAAAGACATTATATTGTTTAACTATAAATTGTCAGAAGGAGTGTTTGTTTTGAAACAGTTACAACAGCTAATCATTGAATTTCGCGATGTACGTAATTGGAAACAATTCCATAATCCAAAAGATTTAGCCATATCATTAAGCATAGAAGCAGGAGAACTGTTAGAAAATTTTCAGTGGAAAAGTAGCGAAGAGGCCATTGAGAGCAGGTTAGAAAATATAAAAGATGAACTAGCAGATGTAGTAATTTATGCTTTTTTACTTTCTGATGCACTTGGGGTTGACCTAGAACGAATCATTTTTGATAAAATAAAGAAAAACGAGAAAAGGTATCCAATCGAAAAATCATTTGGATCCAAAAAGAAATATAATGAGTTAGGATAACAAAACAGAAGACGGGGGAGAAGGGATCAATGATCGTTTATGAAGCGACAAAAGAGGAGTTTTTGCACGATGTATTTGAAGATCGATTAGTACAAAGTATTTGTCAAAATTTCTATAAGAAAATTGGACATGTAAATGAAAAAGAGGTTCGGGCTTGGGACAATTCGATGCAATATATGTATCGAGTATTAAACGATAGCGAAATTCCAAGCAATGCAGGCGTAGCGATCGAGTTTAAAATTCCACATACGTCAAAACGAGTAGATTTTCTTATTTCTGGACTAGATAATCAACAAAATGGTTCAGTCGTCATTGTTGAGTTGAAACAATGGGATCACGTAGAAAAAGTAGAAGGAAAAGAAGCCATTGTAAAGACGGCCATGAACAAAAGTATGGTTGAAACGACACATCCTTCATATCAAGCATGGTCATATGCACTATTAATTCAAGATTATAACGAGAACGTTCAAAATGAAAAAATTCAGCTGTATCCCTGCGCTTACTTACATAATTACAGGTTAAAAAACGAGTATGACCCGTTAGTAGATCCTGTGTATCAATATTATATTGAACAAGCTCCTGTATTTTTAAAAGGAGATGCAGCTAAGTTACGCTCGTTTATTAAACGATATGTTAAATATGGCGACAATAAGGAAAATATTTATAAGATCGAAAAAGGACGAATCCGACCATCTAAGTCGCTACAGGATTCGCTTAACAAGATGTTAAAAGGTAATCGAGAGTTCATCATGATTGATGATCAAAAGGTTGTATATGAAACCGCTCTTCAGCTCGCTAGTGAGACGGTAAGAAAAAATAAAAAACATATTTTAATTGTTGAGGGAGGACCTGGAACAGGAAAGTCTGTACTTGCCATCAATTTGCTTGTTGAATTAACAAACCGTCACCTCGTATGTCAATATGTCACGAAAAATTCGGCCCCAAGAAAAGTATACGCAAGAAAATTAAAACAAGACTTTCGCAAAAGCCATATCGATAATTTGTTTACTAGTTCAGGAAGCTATATAAACGCTTCGTTGAATGAACTAGATGTACTAATTGTAGATGAAGCTCATCGATTAAATGAAAAGTCGGGAATGTTCCAAAATCTTGGCGAAAATCAAATGAAAGAAATTATACACGCAGCTAAATTAGCAATTTTCTTTATTGATGAGCGCCAGAGAGTGACATTAAAAGATATCGGTAGTGTACAAATGATTGAGAGGTTTGCTGCTGATTATGGAGCAATCATCACAAAGACAGCATTGCAATCCCAATTTCGATGCAACGGATCAGATGGATATTTGGCATGGATTGATGATGTATTACAAATTCGTGAAACGGCGAATGCTAACTATTTTGATCTCCAATACGATTTCCGTGTATACTCAGATCCGAATGAACTACGTTCTGAGATTGAAAAGTTAAACGCAATCAACAACAAATCCCGAATTGTCGCTGGATACTGTTGGGATTGGATAAAAGAAGGGAAAAACAATCCAAATGTCCATGATATTGTAATTTCGGAATATGATTTTTGTATGAGTTGGAATTTAGGGAACTCAGAAACATGGGCAATCGATGAACATTCTGTGAAACAAGCGGGTTGCATTCATACATGTCAAGGGCTAGAATTTGATTACGTTGGTGTTATTATTGGTAATGACTTAATTTACAAAGACGGCAAAGTGCAAACAGATTACACGAAACGTGCGAAAACCGATCAATCTTTAAAAGGGCTAAAGAAAATGATAATGGAAAATCCTGAAGAAGCGTTGAAACAAGCGGATGAAATCATTCGAAATACGTATCGCACATTATTAACGAGAGGACAAAAAGGTTGTTTCGTCTATTGTACGAACAAAGAACTTGAGCGTTATTTAAGAATGCGTTTTAGACAGCTTGAACGTTCGTACAAAGAAAGTGAAGTTACACAATCTCTGTCGATTGTGGCCGAAGAAAAAGAAGAGTATTAGGTGTGATGTTAGTCTAGATTATAGACACAACGAATAGAGAAATGTATAGTAAATCGATCAATGATGAGGAGTGTCTATAATGACAAGACGTTTTGATAAAGAATTCAAAATACATGCAGTAAGATTAGTGGTCGAGGAAGGAAAAGCGGTCGCTCAAACCGCAAGACAACTTGATATTTCGCCAAAAACCAGAAGTAATTTATACATTCATTCATACGCATAGAAAGGAGTTTCGCGTGGCGAAGATGTGTGAAGTCTTAGGCGTTTCAAGAAGTGGATACTATGCTTGGATCAAACGGCCGAAGAGCCAACAAAAGAAAAGACAGGAAGCGCTGAAAAAGTAAATCAAAAAGATTCATATCGATTCAAGAGAAACATATGGCAGTCCAAAAATCACAAAAATCCTTCAGAAACAAGGAGTCGAGGTATCTCAAAAAACGGTCGCCAGAATCATGAAAGATGGGAACATTCGTTCAAAAACAAAGAAAAAATATAAGGAAGCATCATTGGCCGGTGTATCCCAACTTATTGAATCAGCAGTTTGAAGTGAATGAGCCGAATCAAGTATGGGTGGCGGATATCACGTATATTTGGACGAAAGAAGGCTGGCTGTATTTAGCTTCGGTCATGGATTTGTTTTCTCGTAAAATCGTTGGCTGGTGTCTTTTCGAGCGAATGACAAAAGAGTTAGTGATCAAAGCATTAAACCGAGCCATCAACGAGAGAAAGCCTCAACCAGGTCTGATTCACCATTCGGATCAAGGGAGCCAATATGCATCGAACGAGTATCAAGCCATCTTACGACAGCACGGAATGCAAACCAGCATGAGTCGAAAAGGAAACTGTTATGATAACGCATGTGCGGAATCGTTTCACAGCATCATCAAAAAGGAACTGATTTTTCACGAGACCTTTGCAACAAGGGAAGAGGCCAAACATCGGATTTTTGAATATATTGAGTGTTTTTATAATGCCGAGCGAATTCATTCCGCTAATGAGTACATGTCTCCGATGGCGTATGAGAAGATGCATCAGCAAGGCAAAAAGCAGTGAACTCTTCTCTCCACAAAGTCACGATATAAGGGGCATCTTTCCTCTTGAGAAGGGGAAGGGTTTACCAAACCGTTCTCCTTCTCAAGAGGCCACCAAACGAAGTGCGGTAGTAGGGTTTTAAAATTTTTCTCGATTTTACGTGTCTATTTTCTTGACATAATACCAACTGGGCGCTTGTAGTCGACAAAGACGGCGAAGAAAAACTATACTTCGTTCTCGAAACAAAAGGAACCGACTGGGAAGGCGCACTCCGCCCAGAAGAAGCAGCAAAAATCGACTTTGCCCGCAAACACTTCCAAGCCATTCATACAAACGTCGAACTCATCGGTCCGGAGAAAGATGTGAATGAGTTTATGCTCCGTGTAATGAGCCGATAGGATAGATTAGACAGGAGTTGATAAAACTTCTGTCTTTTTTAAAAATTTTGTGGTAGAATTCGTCAGAATTTTTTTCGAGGTTTCTCTATATAAGTTGAAATTATTGTTTTACACCCAGTTGATCACTCGCTATGTTATATCATATTAGTTTGTATTTAGGTGAAAACTGAAACGAAAAAATCGTAAATTCTTTATTGCAATTTATGTATATTAAAGGGTGCTTATTTGACTTTATCTAGCACCATGGGTAAATAATAGTAATTTCAAAAAAATGCGTGAGTGGTTGTACAAGTCTTTATTAAACGGCGTATTTAGCAGGGGATGTGGATGGATTCCTTATAAAACAGGGGTTCGAAAAATATCTAATGTTGTTAGAGAGCATAAACTAAAAGATTTTCCTGCAGATGAGTTGTTTAAGATATACAGGGATCATCCATTGCGTTTTTACGAAATTCATACTGCCCATTTAAACGAATTTGACAAAGAAATTGTGTTCCATATGATTTATGACGAACTACCGAATATTCGCGAGAATGATATAGACCATATACACCCTGTGAATATCTTGAGATCTTACAGGTATGATGAATACGAGATCAATCGCGTGGGAAATTATCAATTGCTTGACAACGTGACAAATAGATTTGTGAAAAGCGGAAAACCTTTAATTCAATGGATAAAGAATGACGTGAGTGATAAAGACGCTTATTTACGCAGGCATTTAATACCTGCCGATGAAACTTTGTGGGAAGCATCTAATTACAGAGATTTTCTAAAAGCTCGGGAGGAACTGATCGTATCAAAAATTAAGGAAAGGCTTTCTTTGTAATTGTACGATGCCGTTATTCCCTAAGGATTGTCAAGATTTGTAGAAGCAGAGAGTGATAGTTTTTCTCTCTGCTTTTCCATTTTCAAAGCAGAAATGTTATTTTTGCTGTCGAACATATGCAACAAAACAGAAAGTGAGGTGCATATATGTCCATTGACCATGATCGATTGTTTAAAGAGTTGATTACGACGTTTTTTGAAGAGTTTCTTCTTCTCTTTTTCCCGCATGTGCATGAGCATATCGACTTTCAGCACGTGTCGTTTTTGTCAGAGGAACTGTTCACTGATGTGACGGCAGGGGAGAAGTATCGCGTCGATTTGCTTGTGGAAACGAAGTTGAAAGGAGAAGATAGCCTTATTATCGTCCATATCGAAAACCAAAGTTATGTGCAGCCATCGTTTCCAGAGCGGATGTTTATTTACTTCAGCCGCTTGTTTGAAAAATACCGAAAGCGGATGTTGCCAATTGCCGTATTTAGCTACGACTATCTTCGCCACGAACCTTCCTCGTTTACGCTCCAATTCCCGTTTTTCGATGTCCTTCAATTTCGATTTTTAACCGTGGAGTTACGCAAGCAAAACTGGCGTGATTACATTCGCCACGATAACCCAATCGCCGCTGCGTTGTTGAGCAAAATGGGGTATACTGAAAGTGAACGGGTAGAACTAAAAAAGCAGTTTTTACGCATGATCGTACGGATGGAATTAGACGAAGCAAAGCAACGATTATTAATCGGCTTTTTTGAAACATATGTGAAGCTGTCGGATGAGGAAGAACAAAAATTACGAAACGAGGTGAATGAAATGGAAACGAAAGAAAAAGAACAAGTGTTGGATTTAATCATTTCATATGAGAAAAAAGCGCTAGAAAAAGGCTTGAAAGAAGGCGTGGAACGAGGGTTACAACAAGGACTGCAACAAGAAAAACGACAAATCGCGAAAAAGATGCTTGAGAAAGGCTACGACGTACAGACGATTCACGAACTGACGGAGCTGCCTGTAGAAGAGATTGAGCGGTTGAAGTGATAACGTGTAAATTTTTGTGGCTGTTGCACGCTTATTTGAACATAACGTTTACACCCTCTAAGGGAGCTCTATTTGGCTCCTTTTTTAATTTGGAGAAAATCTTCATTTTTTTATCGCTTTCTACAATATTCGACAACATTTTCCGTCTCCTTTCCGTACAATTGAATCGAGGAATGTGCTCAATTTTAGGGGAGGGGATTCGTGTGACAACCATTTGCAAAGCGGATTATTATTATGGTGCGCTGCTTTCAGCATTAGTGAATGGAGGACTGGCGCCAGCATTGTTTGAAAAAGACAACGATAGCCGACAAATTTACACGGTTACAACAAATAAAGACAGTTACATCATTTATACAAAATACCATACTACCCCATCTGGCTCCGAAGATTTTACATGGTCTTTCACATTTAGTGACAACGAAATACAGGAAATTATAAATGTCCATGAAAATCATTCAGATAAAACGCTAATTTTTGCTTTTATTTGTGGTCAGAAGCAAGTAAGTGACAATAACCAAATTATCGCCATTGTTCGTTGTGACGAATTCGTTGCATGTGTGGATGTAAATAAACAGCAATCTCGTGGAAAACAGCGGTTATCAGTGAAGGTCATAAAAGGCTCTCCACGTTTTCGCATCTATGGAAGCAAGCGTGCCGATCTACTTGATGGTAAAGATAATACGATTCCAATTGAACGAAACCGATTAAGAGAGTTATAAGCACGATGATTGTCAACGAATCAATGCACGGATGACTATTCATCATAAGGGGTGATTGGTGAGATGAATCAATACTATATAACCGAGTGTATCGCAAACGAAAATGCAAGCAACATTCCACTTCATATTTATACTGTATCTTTATTAAACCCGAACCAAAAATACTCGTTTGCTCATCACATTGTTTATGAGTTAAGAAAGAGGAATCCTAATGTGACCATTGCTGCTCACGGCCAATATATTGCATCGTTTCAAGAGATCACTCATTGGGGTGATCATGAGTATATTAAACATGAGTACCGAGCAATAGAATGTTTCAACGCCGCAGAAAGAACGGTATTGGAAAGGTTATTGAAACAAGAGTTAATAGAACGATGCAAAAACGACTATAAAATTTACAAAGATTTGTTTTGTTTGAAAACCGAACAATCGATTGAAATGAACGAAATTATTGTTTACCCGGCTATTTACTTATCTTTTACAGTTGAAGAGAACGGAAATATATTGATCGGCTTTGAATATCAACATCGTTTTGAATATAAAAAAACATTAGAAGACTTACTTCGTGATCGATCTCCACTGATCAAAGAAGGGGTGGAAGTCGTTGATTCATACAATAAAAAATCATACTACTATACTTTTGTTGAGGTGGCTCCGTATACAGCTGGAGAAAAAAGTCCGTATTTACAACAAAGTGTGATAGATTATTACATAACAAAAAATGAAAAATGGAAATTAAAAGGTGTTCATAATAAGACACCTATTGTGCATGTCAGATCACAAACCGGTGATATTTTTCCATACTTGCCTCATTTATTACGTCTCACTTGTTCGTATGAACAATTGATGCCATCAACCGCGAAGCAAGTAAATCGTATCATCAAGTTGCCTCCGAATAAGAAAATGCCGAAACTTTATCAAGAGATATTTCGTTTGTTGCAATATCAGAACATGTTGACTTTCAGAAAAGAAAACGTTCGGGCGGCAAATCTTAATTATAATATTTTTAATCTCTCCCCACCGTTAATGGAATTTGGTCGAGATTATAAAACAACGAAAGTGTCTGATGGTTTAGGTCAAGCTGGTGTTTATGAGCCGAAGAGTGTCACCGTTAGCTATTTTGTTGATCCAGAATTAAATTACGATCAAAGGAAGAAAGATGAAATATTGGATTTTACAAAGAAATTACAAGATTTATCTGAAAAGCTAGGTGTAAAGTTAAACGTCTCGAAAAAACCGCGTCAGTTATTTGGAGTATTGCCTGTCGATTTTTTCAAAAGTGAGCGTCTTTCGTTCGAACTAAAGTCGATCGCTGATGCGTTCTGTGGGACTGTTATTGTCATTGGAACGGAAGAAAATATTGATCGAGCATATATGGCAATTAAACGAGAATTTGGTGCGAAAGCAGATATAATGACACAGTTTGTCATATTTGATTCGTCAGTTGTAAAAAATTTGTACTATCAATATAATGTGCTATTAGGAATTTACGCAAAATCGGGAGTTCAGCCGTGGATTTTGTCAGATGAGATGAATTCAGATTGCTTTATCGGTTTAGATGTCAGTCATGAACATGGCAAACATGCTTCTGGGATTATTCAAGTGATCGGAAAAGACGGGCGAATGATCAAACAAAAATCAGTCATGACTGCTGAAGCTGGTGAAACGATTGCCAATCGTACAATGGAAGAAATTATAGATGAGAGTATATTTAGCTATGAGAAAATGTATGGAATGAAGCCAGCTCATATTACATTTCACCGCGATGGCGTATGTCGCGAAGATTTAGATCATTTAACACGGTATATGCAGTCATTCCAAATCCCATTTGATTTCGTTGAAATTATTAAAAGATCGCGAAGAAGAATGGCTGTATACACAAACGGACGTTGGTTTACTGTGCAAGGATTATGTTATGCGAAGGAAAGGATGGCTTATTTATGTGCAACTGATCCAAGAGAATCTGTAGGAATGGCGCAAGCTGTAAAGATTGTTCAAAAGACGCAATGTTTGTCTATTCGGGATATCGTTTCAGATGCATATAAGCTATCATTTATGCACATCCATTCTATGCTGAAAACACGTTTGCCAATCACCGTTCATTATGCTGATTTAAGTTCAACCTTTCATAATCGAGGGTTGATCCATCCACGTTCAGTCCATGAACAAGCGTTGCCGTTTGTGTGAGGGATAAGTATTCATTGTTTTATACGGTTAGTTAATTTTATTTGAAATGGATATATTCTCACAAAAGTGAAGTTTGCTAAATACATGAAGAAAAATGAGTTAACTGCATGTATGTCTAAATTTAAATCAGTGAAGGATGAGAAGAACATGAGGATTGTACCGAAGCACATAGTGGCTGTCTCTGGTTATATTGTAAATGACCATGGGGAAGTATTGCTTGTCAAAACACATTACCGTTCCGATACATGGGAACTTCCTGGTGGACAAGTCGAAGAAGGAGAGTCTTTGCATCATGCATTAGTAAGGGAAGTGCATGAAGAAACAGGATTAAAAATAGTACCACTAGGAGTAACAGGAGTATATTACAATGCTACGGATCATATATTAGTTGTTGTATTTCGTGCGAAGTATGAAGAAGGTGAGTTGAACATTCAGACTCAGGAAATAAAGGAAGCAAATTTTTTTCTGCTAACTAGTAAAAACATTTCAAAATATATAACGAGACTGCATATCGCTTCACGAGTACAGGATGCGATGAAATGCAATTGTTTAGTACCGTATGAAGCATGGGAAGTGTCACCATTTCGAACGCTAGGAAGGGTGGGCGTATAACCGAACTTTTTTATCACGCATGATCCGAAGTCACTTGAACGGTTAGGCGAAACAGAACAGTTAAAGTTGTTTTGAGTATAGGGAAAAACGAGCCATTGTCTTTGATTTTCAATAATGTGGAGGAAAATGTATGTATCCGAATTATCGAATTTCTGTTGAGGTCATTGTATGGCACGATGACAAAGTTCTTTTAACGAAACGTGCAGAGCATTGTAAGGTAGCTCCGAATGTATGGAACGTTCCAGCTGGAAAAATAAAATATGATGAGATTCCTGTGCAAGGTTTGTTTCGAGAAGCGAAAGAGGAATTGAATTTGGATGTAGAATTGATAGAAGAACTATTCGTTCGAAATTTAAAAAGCAAAAGTGGTGATGAAGATATATATCGAGTTGTGTTTACGTATCTTGTCAAACCGAAAAACAATAATATTTCTTTACTCACACTAAACGATGAGCATTCTGAATTTGCTTGGGTAACGAAAGAAGATCTAAACGATTGTAAGTATGAAACGCTTCATGACGATATACGACACATTTTAGTGACAAAAGTGTTTATGTAAGTCGATGTGAAACCACCTCTGCGATTTATAGGGGTGGTTATTTTTGGTTCATTGAGCGAAACTTTTGCTTTTCTTTATTTCTTCCTTTTTAATGAAGTTACGAAATATTTTTTGTAGAGGATAGGAGAGAAACAAATGAAGATTCAATCGATTGAACCGACGCCAAGTCCCAATACAATGAAAGTGTTGCTCGATGAAGAGCTTCCATTTGGCACAAGTTATAACTATAAGCCGTCGCAAGCGGAACAGGCTCCAGAAATTATTCAACAATTATTGAAAATTGAAGGCGTAAAGGGCATTTATCATGTCGCTGATTTTTTAGCTGTCGAACGGCATGCAAAATATGACTGGAAACCGATTTTAACAAAAGTGCGCGAAGTATTTGGCGAACAGGTGGACGAAATCCAACATAATGAGCCCGTACGCAACGATCATTTTGGCGAAGTGAAAGTGTATGTGCAAATGCTTTATGGCTTGCCGATGCAAGTGAAGTTAACGGACGGTCACGAAGAGAGACGAGTTGGCTTGCCGCAGCCGTTTGTCGATGCGGTGTTAGAAGCGCAAAAACACGCGGGGAATATCGTCATGGAGAGAAAATGGGTCGAAAAGGGCGTTCGGTACGGAACGTTTGAAGAAATCGGCGCCGAAATAGTCGAGGAGTTGTCTGCCGCTTATCCACCCGAACGGCTCGAGCGGTTCGTGCATATGTTTAAACAAGGTGAGCAAGCGAAAACACAAAAACGAACGAGTTTTCAAGTGACAGAACAAATGCTAGATGACCAAGATTGGATGAAACGATATGCGGCGTTGGAACAAATGGCAGAGCCGACAGAAAACGATTTGCCTGTGTTGGCAAAGGCGTTAAAAGATGAAAAAGTCGCCATTCGTCGCTTAGCGACTGCGTATTTAGGAATGATTGGTGGCAAAAGCGTGCTTCCGTATTTGTATGAAGCACTCAAAGACTCAGCTGTTTCTGTGCGTCGTACAGCCGGTGACTGTTTGTCTGATATTGGCGACGTGGAGGCCGTTCCTGTGATGGTCGAAGCGCTAAAAGATGCAAGCAAGCTCGTTCGCTGGCGTGCCGCGATGTTTTTATATGAAAATGGCAATGAATCCGTTCTGTCTGCATTAACAGCAGCCGAAAACGACCCCGAATTTGAAGTAAGCATGCAAGTAAAAATGGCAATTGAACGAATCGAAGGTGGCGAAGAAGCGAAAGGATCCGTTTGGAAACAAATGACGGAGAGTAGAAAGGGATAAATACTGAGATCCAGCTAGAATTTTGAAAAGAACATAGAGAGGGAAACAAGCATGAACATTGTTGTCAAACGGCTTGATCATGTGCAAATTTGCGTTCCGATCGGTGCAGAAGACGAAGCGAGGGCTTTTTATACGGGTGTACTCGGTTTTACCGAAATCGAAAAACCGGAAACGTTGAAAGCAAGCGGTGGGCTTTGGTATAAAGTTGGCGATATAGAACTGCATATCGGCGTTGAAAACCGCGAAGGATATCGAAGCAAAAGCCACCCCGCGTTTGAAGTCGAAAATATTGAAGCAGTACGACGTTATTTGGAAGAAAAGGGAGTAATGACGAAAGACGAAAAAGCCATTCCAGGTGTTACTCGTTTCTCGTTCCTTGATCCGTTTCAAAACCGAATAGAATTTTTGGAGAAGCGGCAATAGTCCTCGTTGGATGTTGCCGATAAGTTGAGACAGAAGCGGAAAAAACTTCTGTCTTTTTTTGTTTTGTATGTAGGATAAGGATAGGAATTTTAGCTGAATGGGTAATCTCATGCGGTTGGTTATTTTTCACAGGTATAAAATTGAACAATGCAATAAAACTAAAATATTACCTTGACAGTCACAGTAATATGTTTAATAATATGGTTGTGAGGTGTTAATAATGAGTGAGAATAAAATTACATCCGATTTGTTGCGTGGACATACCGATACAATCATTTTGCGCCTTTTATCCGAAGCAGATCGTTACGGCTACGAAATTGTTAAGCTCATTGCCGAGCGTTCGGGAGGAGAGTATGAATTGAAGGAAGCGACGATGTATTCCAGCCTCCGACGGCTTGAAGCAAGCGGCGATATTGAGTGGTATTGGGGCGACGAATCTCAAGGTGGACGGCGCAAATATTTTCGGATCACCGAAAAAGGCAAGGAGACTTATGCCCGCAACAAGAGCAACTGGGAGTACGCAAAGTGTGTGCTAGATAAATTGTTATAAGGAGCGTTGATAAGATGAATGAGAAGTTGACTAGTTATTTAAATAGTGTTTTCGCGCCATACGATGAGGTAAAAAGCATCACGGAATTAAAAGCGGATTTACTTTCTGATTTACAGGAGCGATACCGTGAACTGAAAGCCGAGGGGAAGGACGATGAAACGGCATTTAAGATGACCGTTGAGAGCATCGGTGACATTGAACAAACTATCTTGGAAATCGCGAACCTCTCTCATTCGCTGGAGCGGCAAGTGTTGACAAACTTCAGTGCGAGCAACCTCGCTCAAGGAGACTTTGCAGGGGTGACCGCACATAAAGGAAAGTTTGTGGCGAGTGCATTGCGCGGATCCGACTTTTCTGGTGCCGACCTAACGGGAAGCTTATTTAAAGCAAGTGATATGCGCGAAGCCAACTTTAGCAGCGCTAATTTAACCGATTGCCTGTTCTATGCTACTGATTTGACGGATGCAAATCTCACGAAATCAATCCTTATGCGCACTCGTTTTAGTAAGTCAGGACTGACTGGAGCAAAATTCACGGACACTAAACTAACAGACGTGAAGTTTGACACGCTTGACCTTAGAAAAACGATGTTTGAGCGTTGTATCTTTATTGGGGTGAACTTCAAATATTGCGACCTACGAGGAATGCGCTTTGACGGGCATACTTTTATCGGCGTCAAGTTTACCAAATCGGCATTGCGCGAAGTATCTTTTGAAGGCGCGACACTCAAAAATACTTCGTTCCACCCAGGGTTCACTTTGACCAATAAGTATTACCGCACCATCCCAACCATCTGCTTTGACGGCGCAGTAATGGATAAACTCACCTATGCTTCTTTGAAAGGCCTAGGTGCTGATTTATCAAAGGTTACCATTGTATAGGAGGCGGAGGGTATGCGAAACAAAGCAATCCAAGTGAAAGGATTACAAAAATCCTACAAACAGCTCCACGTTTTAAAGGGAGTAGATTTCGATGTGGAGGCAGGTAGTATTTTCGCCTTGCTTGGTTCTAATGGCGCGGGCAAGACGACGCTTGTCAAAATACTGACGACGCTGCTTAAACCAGATGATGGAACCGCCATCGTCAACGGATTCGACGTAGTAGAAGAGACTGACAAGGTAAGGAAATCAATTAGTCTGACCGGGCAATTCGCTGCAGTAGACGAAATATTGACCGGTCGGGAAAACTTGACGATGATCGCTAAGCTTCGGCACCTCAACAATCCGCGACAAGTCGCAGATGATCTGCTGAACCGTTTCGGTCTGATCGACGCCGCGAACCGCAGTGTGTCGACCTATTCAGGCGGCATGCGTCGCCGGCTCGATATTGCGATGAGCTTGGTGGGAAACCCACAAATTATTTTCCTCGACGAGCCGACTACTGGGCTTGACCCAGAAGCACGACTTGAAGTTTGGAAAGTTGTCCAAGAGCTCACGGAGCAGGGCACAACGGTATTTTTGACTACACAGTATTTAGAAGAAGCGGAACAGCTTGCGGATAGAATTGCTATTTTGCATGAAGGGAAAATTATTGCGAATGGCACACTCGCAGACTTAAAAAACTTTTCCCTCCTGCAAAGGTGGAGTATGTAGAAAAACAACCATCGTTAGAAGAGATTTTCCTTGCCATTGTCGGGAAGAAGGGAGCGATATAAATGGGAAAGACACATTTTTTTCATGATGTAAGTGTGATGCTCGGACGCTCTATGCGCCATATTATCCGCAGCCTGGACACCATTATCACCGTAACGATCATGCCAATTGCGTTTATGTTGCTGTTTGTTTATGTGTTCGGCGGTGCGATTCAAACCGGCACGGATAACTACGTCAATTATTTGTTGCCTGGCATCCTGCTCATTGCGATTGCAAGCGGCATTGCCTATACGTCGTATCGGCTGTTTATGGATATGCAAAGAGGCATCTTCGAACGATTTCACTCGATGCCGATTTCACGTTCAGTCGCGTTGTGGGGGCATGTGCTGACCTCCCTTGTATCAAACGCAATTTCGGCTGTCATTATCATTCTCGTTGCGCTTATGATAGGTTTTCGTTCGTCAGCAGGAGTATTGTCGTGGCTTGCAGTAGCCGGTATCCTTGCACTATTTACGCTGGCATTGACATGGCTTGCCGTGATTGCTGGGCTATCCGCCAAATCGGTGGACGGCGCGAGCGCCTTTTCCTATCCGCTTCTTTTCCTGCCGTTTATTAGCTCGGCATTTGTCCCAACGGAGTCGATGCGACCGGCTGTTCGCGCCTTTGCGGAACACCAGCCAGTGACTTCGATAGTGGAAGCGATCCGCGCGTTATTGGCAGAAAAGCCTGTCGGCAATGACATTTGGATCGCGCTCGCATGGTGTTTAGGTATTCTCATTGTTGCGTATATAACCGCCATGCGCGTGTACAGACGCAAAATGGCATAACGGTACCGGCTCCAAGCAAATGATTTGTAGTGAGAAAGATATGTTCGTTACAATAAGGAAGAAAATCCCCTCCGATCTGGAGGACAAAACCGAGGTGTGTGGATGAAAATTGAAGTATGGTCTGATTTTGTTTGTCCGTTTTGTTATATCGGCAAGCGACGATTAGAAGAGGCGCTCGAGTCTTTTCCGCATCGGGAGAATGTCGAGGTTGTCTTTCGAAGCTTTGAGCTTGATCCGAATGCGAAAAAAGAAACACCGTTCAGTATTCATGAAATCATTGCGCAAAAATATGGCATTTCCGTTGAAGAAGCGAAGCGGGCAAACGCCGATATTGGCAAGCAAGCCGAGGCAATGGGGCTAACGTTCCGTTTTGAGACGATGAAGCCGACCTATACGTTTGATGCCCACCGTCTAGCACAATATGCGAAGGAAAAAGGGAAACTTCACGAAGTAGTAGAACGGCTGTTTTACGCCTATTTTACCGAATCGAAGCGAATTAGCGACCGCGATGTGTTGCTTGAGCTTGCCGAAGCGGCAGGGTTTGACCGGAAAGAGGCGGAAGCGGTGCTTGATGACGGTCGTTATGCAGAACAAGTGCGACATGAGGAAGCAATAGCGGCTCAACTCGGCGTCCGCGGCGTTCCGTTTTTCGTATTGAATCAAAAATACGCCATTTCCGGCGCCCAGCCTGTCGAAGTATTCCGGCAAGCGCTAGAGAAAGTGTGGACAGAAGAACAGCAGTCATCATCGCTGCAATCGCTAGCGGAAGAAGGAAAAACGTGCACGGACGGAAATTGCGCTATCGACTAAATTCAAGCAGATGAAAAGCCGGCTAGGGAACTCTAGCCGGCGTTATTTTATTCCACATCATCCATATGCAAAATGGAATCAAGCGAAATTGCTAAATCTGGATACAAAAAAGATGTTAGTACATCTTTCGGGCCGAATACCGCCCGTTTTTGAAACCGTCCGTCTTCTAAGCCAATGACTTCAATCGTTCGATTGCTTGGGTCGACCATCCAATACTCTTTCACACCATTTGCTTCATACAAATAATATTTTTGATTTCGATCTTTAATTCCTGTGCTAGCGGATAACACTTCGATCACGAGATCGGGTGCACCTTGTACTCGGTTTTTTTTCAGTTGAGTTACGTTGCAAATAACGAATAAATCCGGCTGTACAACGGTTTGCGCTTCTTCTTCATTTTTAGCTGCATCGAATTGTACATCAAATGGAGATAAGATGAGGCGACATCCTTGTGCTTTGAAGTAAGGAGCTAAGGCGAGATACAGTTCGCCCACGACATATTGGTGAACATATGAAGGCGATGCAAGCGAATAAGGGACACCGTCAATCAGCTCCCAATTTCCTTCCCATTGTTGAATATCTTTATATGAATACAGACGACCGTGTTGTACTTTTTCCATCTCTCTCACCTGCTTCTTTGTCTTTTTTACATTATATCACAATGAGAGGGCACTTTTTGTATGCGACGAGAAACAAGCCTCATCTTTTTCGTTTTTTTACATATTTCGACAAAAAATTGTGCGTATGTTTGCTATAGTAGGATTAATATTTGATTGAAAGGAGAGATGGATATGATTCGTAAGCTGAATAGGAAGGATCATCATGTTGTGTTTTCTTTTTTAAAGCAAGAGCCGTCACTTAATCTTTTTATTATCGGTGATATTGAAGCGTTTGGATACGAGCAGGAGTTTCAAGAGCTGTGGGGCGACTTTGATGAGGACGGTGCGTTGCGAGCCGTGTTGTTGCGATTTTATGATTCGTATATTCCATATGCTCCGGGGGAGTTTGATATAGAGGGATTTGCTCAAATTATGAGAAATACTGCTCATCCTGTTCGACTTTCTGGAAAAACGGATCTTGTTGCAGCATTTGAACCTCTCTTGCCACTTGGGAAAAAGCGTGTGACGTATTTTTGCGAATGTAACGAAATCACATTTCCGGAAGTAGAAAGCCGCTATGAAATAAAACAAGCAACGATCAATGATGTGGATCGAATAATAGCGTTGCGCAGTCGCATTGCTGAGTTTTCGGTGCTTCCTTCATCGCGAGATATGCTTGTCAAATCGTTAGAGACGAACACGGGCCGCACGTATTATATCGAGGAGGATGGCCGCATGGTGTCGTCTGTCTCGACAACAGCAGAGAATACGCTGTCTGCAATGGTTGTCGGTGTTTGTACGGATCCGAATGATCGTCAAAAAGGGTATGCAAGCGAAATAATGAAGCGTGTCATCCAAGACTACATTCGCTCCGGCAAAACGTTATGTTTATTTTATGATAATCCGAGTGCAGGACGTATTTATAAACGACTTGGTTTTTCCGATATCGGCATGTGGACGATGTATGGGTGACATACGGTTCTTGTTTGCGGTTTTGCGTATATGTTGACACATATAAAC
Organism: Anoxybacillus suryakundensis; assembly: GCF_001418025.1. Taxonomy (NCBI): domain Bacteria; kingdom Bacillati; phylum Bacillota; class Bacilli; order Caryophanales; family Anoxybacillaceae; genus Anoxybacillus; species Anoxybacillus suryakundensis. The sequence continues at coordinate 14,922 of NZ_LIOK01000007.1, read as the reverse complement.
AAAATGAAAGGTGCGGATGCATATGCCATTATATTTTGCGTACGGCAATTGCATGTCGTTTTCGGACTTAGAAAGAACGACAAGTTTTGAGTACGTTGGAACGGGAATTGTTTTTGATTATCGTCTCGCATTTTTATTATATTCGCGTACGAGACAAGGTGGAGTCGCTGATATCGTATATGCTCCGGGAGAAAAAGTGGAAGGAATTTTGTTTGAAGTGCCGGACTTTAAGCAGTTAGACAAACGAGAAGGAAATCCGAATTTTTATCGGCGTCGCGAAATTGAAGTGTGGGATGAACAAGCATGCGAATAGCTAGTACGTATGAAGTTGTTCGCAAAAAAACACCTGAGATTCCGCCGTCTGATGAATATGCGAACATTTTGTTAGAAGGGGCGAAACGATTGTCTAAGTCATACCAGCAACAGTTGCAAGCACATATTTTTTCACTTTGGGGAAAAGAAAAAACAACCGGGTGAGGTGAGCAAAGATGAAATCGTTTCAAGTGTTCGTATATGGGACGTTGCTGCGAGGGGAGGAGAATCATCGTGTTGTTGCCCCGTATGTTGCACATATTGAGAAAGGTGCTGTATGTGGATGGCTTCATAGCGTTTATGATTTGTACCCGGCTTTAGTGCTTGATCCGTCTGCTCCTCCTGTAGAAGGGGAATGGATGACGGTGAGCGAAAAAGGACTAAGGGCAATGGATCAGCTTGAAGGATATGACGGAGAAGGAAAGCACAACGATTATGAACGAGTATTCGTGACAGATGTAAACGGAAAGACGGCCGGATTTGTGTATGTATACTCAAGCGAACGAGCGAAACATTTTCCATGAATTGGAACGTCGTGAAGGGCGTACAGGCAGTCGCGAAAAACATAAGAGACAAGAGAAGCGTGAAGTTTGCAAGTTTTTGACGCACTTCACGTTTTTCTATTGTTACATATGTGAATATAATAGAGGGGTGGATGCGTTCACTGAAAAAATGGAAATGAAGAGAGGGGAAATACGGTGCAGCTTGGAGCGGTTGTCATTCAAGGAGAAAATTTATTGCTTATCGTCAGTTTGCTTATGACGTACGTGTTTTTTTACTACGGTTTGTTTGTTTTAAAAGCGGAACGAAATGTGATGGATGTTATTTTTAACAGTTTCATATATGGCTTGGTCATATGGAAATTGAGTTACGGTATTGTGCATCCGAACGTGGTGTTCCAAAATCCGTTAACGCTCCTTTATTTTAACGGTGGCGTTGTTGGCCTTGTTTTAGCAGCAATATTTATTGTCGTGTATACATATTGGCAACTGAAAAAACAACACATTTCGTTCGATGTTTATATTCGTTCGGTTACTCCTATATATTTCGGGTACTGGATCGTATTCAGTGTGGTGAAAGGAAGTGAATTTTCGGAACAGCACTTCATTTGGCTACAAGCTATCGTAGCTCTTATTTTTTTCGTTGTCTCTTCTCGTACAAAAACGAAGCAAAAGCTCGGACAATTGCTTGTTTTGTTCCATATTTTCGCTTCTATCTTTATATTTGCACCAATATCGGACACGACAAACGAAGTCACGTCGGGGCAATCGGGTACAAACGTTGGAATGGATGTTGGAGAAATGGCTCCGGATTTTGAATTAATGACATTAAAAGGAGAAAAAGTACAGTTGTCTCAATTTCGAGGGAAGAAAGTGATTTTAAATTTTTGGGCGTCGTGGTGTCCTCCGTGCCGTGCGGAAATGCCAGAGATGCAGCGATTTTATGAACAGCATGGACAACATGTCGCCATTGTAGCTGTCAACTTGACGAATAAAGAAAAAAATCATCAAGCTGTCGAGACGTTTATTAACGAAAAAGGAGTGTCGTTTGATATTATGCTTGATGAGCAAGGAATGGTTAGTAAAACATATGAAGTCATCACTATTCCGACTTCGTACATTATTGATGAACATGGAGTCATTCTCCGTAAACATGTGGGCCCCCTTTCATATGATATGATGAAACGAACCGTTTCGTCGGAATGAGCTCTGTCGTTTCGTATGGTGAGCGAACAGCTTTTATGTCTGTTCGCTCATTTGTTTTTGTAATTTTCGATTTGCCATTTGGCTATATAATTCAGAAAAACTGCAATGAGTTATAATCGATTCAATCAATAGTTGTTTTGTTTCTCTCTTTTGTAACTTTATATTCATTTGTGCCCCGATATGAAGCAGTTGTTCTTTTTTAAAAGACGTTAAAAACGTTGTTGCTTCCTCTTTATTCATGTTTTTTATTTTTTTTATGACGTTTGCATAGTCCGTTTCTTTTGTTGATTGTTTCTTTAATGTTTGCTTTTGTAACTTTGCAGAAAGATCATCTAACATTTCATCGACTGTGCAATGTTCGTAATGTTTTAAAATAATGAGCGCTTTTTCTAACATATGTGTTAATGTGTTTACGTTCATACGACAATTCCCCCACCAATTCGGTTTAAAAATTCAAGCGTAATTTTTTTCACGCATTCGCTCTGTTTCGCTCGGTTGTTTTCAACGGCAAATACAGGATAACTTAGCGTCGATGCTCGCGTGATGGCATCACCGTATGGTAAATAGCTGTGAAATATCATGTCAGATGAAAGCGTACGTTTCAATGTATTGATCATATTTTCTTGTGTTTGTTTTGGCTGATTTCCGTATTCGCGAATGAAATTGAGGACGATTCCGATGAGTTTTGTATCGCTATATTCTTTTGAACTAGATTGAAACCTTTCGTTTAATTCATCTACTTTATTTTTAATGGCTGAGATGCCGTATGAAGACAGCCGATCAGGAATAGCTGGAATTAAATAATAATCGCTTGCATAGAGCGCATTTTGCGTAATGTAATTTAAATTTGGTGGACAATCAATAAAAATAAAATCATACTCATGTTTCACTGTGTTTAAAATATGGTGAAGCATTTGAAATTTATAAATGTCCGAACCAAATAAATGGTCTTTAAAATGAGGCCGTGAGTAAACAGCAATATCCATGTCTGTATGAATGAGTTCAGCGTGTGCCGGGAGCAAATCAATATGTTCATACACTTTTTCATCTTTACTTCGCACGCACGCTTTTAAAATAAAGTCATTTACATCTACTTGTGGATATTCGTTTTTTAAGTAATGTTCAATTAAATCTTTCAGCGTGCCGATCGGTGGCGTTTCTTGATAGGCTAACTGTTCAAACCGCTCTGGTGTCAAACATGAAATGGATAGATTACATTGTGCATCCGCATCTACCAATAACACCTTCGGTTGAGATTGTTCAAGACCAAATAGCTCTAATTCGTCAGAGGATAAATGCTGGAGTCCGGTCGCTAAATGATGGGTCACAGTCGTCTTTCCCACTCCGCCTTTCCAGTTGATAATACTAATTACTTTTGCCTGTCGCTCCATGATGATCGCCTCCTGTTGTATATAGGACGGTTTATTTGTATGAGAAAAGATGAAAAGATATGACAGATTATTTGCACAGGAATTGTTAGAAGGTGACTTACTTGACATAGTGTTTTATGTTATAATCGTTATAACAGTAATAACAAAGAGGTGAAACGCATGCTACATGTAGAACGAAAAGTATTAAAAATAGGAAACTCACTAGGAATTACTTTTCCTAGTGAATTTCTACAAAAACTTGATATTCACCAAGGGGATGAAATACAGATGGAGCTTGAAGGCAATCAAATTGTGATAAAAAAAAGTAACAAAGTGAACTTGCCAAAAGGCATTTCGAGAGACTTTTTTGATGTGTTAGATGAGACGCTCAAAGAGTACGACGAAACGATTAAGGGGCTTGTCGATCGGTGAGATATGTAACAGTGGAAGAAATCATTGCGATGAACTTCTTCATTATTGAAAAATATTCACCTTGCGAAATGAAAGGTGTGAAAGAACAATCATTATTGGAATCTGCTGTGTATCGTCCACAACAAAGTGTGTTTGACGAAGATGCTTACCCTACTATTTTTGAAAAAGCAGCCGCATTGTTCGAGTCTTTGGCAAAAAACCATTGTTTTCATAACGCGAACAAACGAACAGCTTTTGTCGCTCTTATTCAATTTTTGAAATACAACGGTTATCGTTTTGTGATGCCGCAAGATGAAGCAATCGAATTTGTCGTCAATGTAGTGAACCATTGCTATTCTTTTAACCAAATTGTCGCTACAATTAAAGAGTACACGATTGAGTTTTAGTTTTGGCATTTTTTATTTTTGACTTAGTTATATGCTGGGATAAAAGTGTATTTTTGACTACAAACGAAAAATGGTTCGGTTCAACCGCGTATCTTTTTTGGAGGCACGATGTATTTAAAGTATCAATCCACATCGCTTGAGGGGGTCGCTCGCTTGATTTGTAAATATCATGGAATAAAAAAATATAAAAAGAGGGCGTTGGACCGTTATTAAAAATATTCTCAAGTTATAACCAGGCTTTTCAATCAATTTGTAGGAGTTCATGCGCTAAAAAGCCGCATATTTCGCTGCAAAATAGGGGAGTAAGCAAGGGGGGAATACTTATGGAAGTTTTTGAACAATATGTAGCAAGAATCGAAAACATTAACCATCGCAACCGAACAGAGGAAATTTTACGGTGGGTTTGTGATACATTTCCACAGTTAAAACCACAAATCAAATGGAATACACCTATGTTTACTGACCATGGCACATTTATTATCGGTTTTTCCACAGCAAAGCATCATTTGAGTGTGTCACCCGAAGAAGCATGCATGACGCGATTTGCCGACGAAATTGCCCAAGCCGGCTATAGCGCTACGAAAGGTTTGTTTCGAATTCCATGGAATAAGCCGGTGAATTATGAATTACTAGAGAAAATCATTGAATTTAATATTCAAGAAAAAGCAGATTGCACAACTTTTTGGCGAAAATAACGAAAAAAAGCACTTCTCAAAAAGAGAAGTGCTTTTTTGTTTTGAAATAAAAAAATCATATAAATCAATAATAATTTATTGTAAAACGATAAATTATAGGTTAAAATGAAATGGAAATGATGGAAGTGAGGTGCTTGTCGTGAAGCGAGAAACACTTTTTTTAAAAATCGCTATTTTTATTATCGGCGCTCCTATTGTTGCGTTATGTGTACTTGTCTTGCCTAAGTTTCCTGACTTTTATGCCGAGTGGTTACCAGAATTAGCGTATTTACGCTATCCGATCGTCATCTTTTTTTATGTTACCGCTATTCCGTTTTTCTTCGCACTATATCAAGCGTTCAACATGTTAACGTATATTGACAAAAACGAAGCGTTTTCCGATGTCTCTGTAAAAGCGCTAAAGTATATAAAATATTGTGCGGCGATCATTAGTTTATTATATGTTGCAGGCATGCCGTTCTTTTATCTCACTGCCGATTTAGACGACGCCCCAGGAATTATCATCATCGGATTGATGATAGTTTTTGGATCTTTGGTCGTTGCCGTGTTTGCCGCAGTGCTACAAAAGCTTTTACAAAAAGCGATTGAAATCAAATCGGAAAATGATTTAACAATCTGAGGTGAAGCACATGGCGATTATTGTGAATCTAGATGTCATGTTGGCGAAAAGGAAAATGAGTGTGACCGAGTTGTCAGAAAAAGTAGGAATTACGATGGCGAATTTATCGATTTTAAAAAACGGCAAAGCAAAAGCGATTCGTTTATCGACGTTAGATGCGATTTGCAAAGCGTTACAATGTCAACCTGGCGATATTTTAGAATACCGAAGCGATGACGAGCTGTAATCGGAGGCAAAAGCGATGAGATCATTGATTCAACTCGTTCATTTTGGCTGGCAACAAGCGTTATCTTGTTTGTTTCCCGTTGTCATTTTTGCCTCGTTAGCCGTGACAAAAATAGTGCCGCTCCCTTTCTTGCCGCGTTATGATTGGCTACTTATCATTTGCCTTTTCATGCAATGGTGGATGGTGCGTGTGGGACTAGAAACGCGAGATGAACTAAAAGTGATTACGTTGTTTCACCTTATTGGGCTTGCGCTTGAACTGTTTAAAGTGCACATGGGGTCTTGGGCTTATCCAGAAGAAGGATATGCGAAAATTTTTGGTGTGCCTTTATATAGCGGGTTTATGTATGCGAGTGTCGCTAGCTATCTTTGCCAAGCGTGGCGGCGGTTAAAAGTGGAGCTCGTCAAATGGCCACCGCTTTCGCTTGTTGTTCCACTGGCTGCAGCGATTTATTTGAATTTTTTCACCCATCATTATTGGATGGACGTTCGGTGGTGGTTAATTGGACTTGTCATCATCGTCTTCTGGTCGTCATCGGTCACATACGAGGTAAACGGCACGCGTTACCGTATGCCGCTCGTCCTTTCTTTTTTACTTATCGGATTTTTCATCTGGATCGCCGAAAATATTGCCACGTTTTTTGGCGCTTGGCAATACCCGAACCAAGTGGATACATGGAGTTTTGTTCATCTTGGAAAAGTAAGTTCTTGGTTTTTATTAGTTATTGTAAGCTTTCTCATCGTTGCGACGTTAAAGCAGGTGAAAGAAAAAATCCCACAAACGACGATTTTGTCGGTTAGGGCGCAATAGAACATATGATTTTAGCGAACAGCAATCGTCACTGTTCGCTCATCTATTCTTCAATCACTGAACGGACGATGTGAAATGAACTCCATTCGCCTAGGGAAAGAAAGGTGATTGGATATTTCTTTGGAAAAAGGGCAGATTGTATTTGTTTTAATGTCGCTCCTTTTTCATACAAATCAATAATTTTTCCTTGAAGCTCTTGTAAATAATGAAGTTTTCGTTGTAAGGCGGAGCGCCCGTCTTTTACATAACCTGCGTGGGCGCAAAACATTTCGTTAAAATCGTACGTTAATACTTTTTTTAATGATTCAATTAATGTAGGAACGCTTTCTTCGCGCAAGATGACTTTTGTTTTTTCGAGGCAGTATAAGTCTCCTGTAAAAAGTTGTCCTGTTTCGCGATGAAGAAATGCGAGATGGTCAACAGCATGACCAGGTGTATGAATGACATCCCATATCGCATGGCGTGTAGAAAACGTGTTTCCAATCGGCTTCGCTTGGAAAGGAGGGCGGTTTCCCCAAAAAAACTTGCGATATATCGGATAATCTGCCTGTTTACGACAATAATCAATCATGATCTCATTCATATAAATCGGCAGTTGTCGTTCGTTTTGGAAAAACGCAGCACATCCTGTATGATCTTCATGAAAGTGAGTAATCACCACTTGATCGATGTCTAATGACTTAAAAAACTTTTTAAATTCATTTGCTAATGAAGCTGCTCCTGTATCAATCAACACGCCGTCTGTAGCAAAGCAATGCACCGCTAATCGTACCCCTTGAAACGTTAGCGTGCCTTTGGCGATATGTACTCCAGAAACATTTTCTTGTTCGAACTTTTTCTTTAATAACATGTGAAGTGCCTCCTCCCCTTATTTTTATTATATCAAACAAAAATGAATAGTCATTCATTATTCTGGTGTTCAGGTAAAAAATAATGACCATAAATGCAAAATGAGCTGCCTTAAAGCAGCTCTATGAATCAAGCACTTTTGATCTCGTTAAAAAACGTATCCCCTCTGATCCCTCAAGTGAAAACATACCACCGCGCCCAGGTACAACATCAATAATGAGTTGTGTATGTTTCCAATATTCGTATTGAGCAGCGTGCATATAAAATGGACATCCTCCGATTTCGCCAAGCAATACGTCTGAGTCACCGATCATAAACTCTCCTTGCGGGTAACACATCGGTGAACTTCCATCGCAACAGCCGCCCGATTGATGAAACATAAGCGGACCGTACTTTGCTTTTAATTGTTCAATAAGTTGCAGTGCAGCATCGGTCGCAATAACTTTCGGTTGCATGTGCATCATCCTTTCAAAAAAGGCAGCGCTTTTGAGACGCTGCCTGAACGATTAGAAAAATCCAAGTTTTTTCGGTGAATAGCTAACAAGCAAATTTTTCGTTTGTTGGTAATGATCGAGCATCATTTTGTGCGTTTCGCGACCGATTCCTGACATTTTATATCCGCCAAACGCTGCATGGGCCGGATAAGCGTGATAGCAATTTGTCCACACGCGTCCAGCTTGAATGCCCCGACCAAAGCGATAGGCTGTATTCATATCGCGCGTCCATACACCAGCACCTAGTCCGTATAATGTATCGTTTGCGATGGACAACGCTTCTTCTTGATCTTTAAATGTTGTGACAGACACTACTGGGCCGAAAATTTCCTCTTGGAAAATGCGCATCCGATTATGTCCCTTAAAGACGGTCGGTTTCACATAATAGCCGCCTTGTAAAATTCCTTCTAGCATATTGCGTTCGCCACCAACGAGGAGTTCAGCCCCTTCTTGTTTGCCGATATCAATGTATGACAAAATTTTCTCTAGCTGTTCGGATGAAGCTTGGGCGCCAATCATTGTACTCGTATCGAGCGGATTGCCTTGTTTAATTTGTTTGACTCGTTCTAATGCTCGTTCCATAAATATATCATAAATGGATTCTTCGATTAATGCACGCGAAGGGCATGTACACACTTCTCCTTGATTTAAAGCGAACATCGTAAACCCTTCAAGCGCTTTATCGAAAAATTCGTCATCTTTTGCAGCGACGTCAGCGAAGAAAATGTTTGGTGATTTTCCGCCAAGCTCAAGTGTGACCGGAATTAAATTTTGAGATGCATATTGCATAATGAGACGTCCTGTCGTCGTTTCGCCGGTAAAGGCAACTTTCGCAATTCGCGGGTTCGAAGCGAGCGGTTTGCCAGCTTCAAGACCGAATCCGTTGACGACGTTGACGACGCCTTTTGGTAATAAGTCTTGAATTAACTCGATTAGCACAAGAATCGATGTTGGAGTTTGTTCTGCTGGCTTTAATACGACGCAGTTACCAGCAGCTAAAGCAGGTGCAAGTTTCCAAGCTGCCATTAAAATCGGGAAATTCCACGGAATAATTTGTCCGACAACTCCGAGCGGCTCTTTAAAATGATAAGCAACGGTATCGTTGTCAAGCTCCGCTAATGTACCTTCCTCAGCGCGAATGCAACCAGCAAAATATCGGAAATGATCAATGGCTAAAGGAATGTCAGCTGCACGTGTTTCACGAATGGGCTTTCCGTTTTCCCACGTTTCCGCTACAGCAAGCATGTCTAAGTTTTCTTCCATTCGGTCTGCGATTTTGTTTAACAGGCGTGCCCGCTCAGCAACAGATGTACGCCCCCATGCTTCCTTCGCTGCATGAGCTGCATCGAGTGCTAATTCAATATCGACAGCTTTTGAGCGAGGAACCTCGCAATATACTTGTCCAGTAACGGGCGAAATATTTTCAAAATATTCACCGTCAATTGGAGGTACCCATTCTCCTCCGATGAAATTTTCGTATCTTTTTTTGAATGTAATGAGTGAGCCAGGTTGTCCAGGCTGAGCGTAAATCATTTGAATTCCTCCTTTTGTATCCGTTTTCAAAAAAAAACGATAGATGACCGAGTCTGATACAAATGATATGTGTCCATTTGGTGAAATATGATATGTTTTTTACTAGGGAAAATTCGAGTGGACTTTGTATTGTGGATTTTAGGAAACAAGTATATTTCAAATGGTAGAGTAGGGAAAATAAAAAAGGGGGAGCCCCCTTTTTATCTTACAAAACGAATCCAATATTCATGATTACGTTGTTCGAGAGCGATGCCACGCCATCCGTCCGTAAGTAATGTTTGTTGTTGAGAAATATCATCCATGCGCACCGAAATGTATTCGCGCCACGTTCGTTTCGTTTCATTGCGCGTTTTGACAAAAATATAGCGAAGACGGTGACCGTATTTTTGTTTTAGAGCGGCAATTTCCATTCCTTGTGCAAACTTATCTTTTAAACTAGGAATATTGAATGGAGCAACTGTACAACAGATGTATTTGTACGCTTTATTTGTTCGTTCGAGTTCGGCCATAATGAGATTAGCTAATGTTTGTTGTAACCTATTTCCTCGTGCCTTTGGATGAACGATGGATATTTCTTGATAAATAACGTCTTCTAATTCTTCTTTCGAAAGACCGATGTCAAACCCTAAGTGTTCTTCATCAATGGGAGGGAAGAGTAGGGCCCGAAACGCGACGAGTTGATCGTTTGCAAACGCACCAAGCATAAGTCCATTTCCTTGTAAAATATACGCATATTCTTCTTCCGTTAATGGTTGCAGAATGTCTTTTTGGTCTAGTTGATCGACAACGAGTTGTTGTAGCGACAAAATTTCCGCAAGATGTTCCATTTGTAACCGCGAAATGACAAACGGCTCGTTGTTTTGCTTTAACATACTTTGCAAAGTTTTCTTCCCCCTTAACGAATGACGTCGGAAAAAGCGGTTAGTTCATGAAGTGTTTGTTCGTCTACATCGATGCCTAAGCCAGGCTTGTTCGTTAATCGAATGTACGGAAGGTCGTAATGCAAATTGCCGACATCTTTTGTGAACTTTAACGGTCCTGTTAATTCCACGCTCGTAACGATTTTTTTCGCAAAGGCGACGTGAAAACCAGCTGCAGAACCGATCGATGATTCAACCATTGAACCAATTTGACATTCGATTCCGGCTAATTCCGCTTGATGAGCGAGCTTCATCGCAGGATAAATGCCTCCGCATTTCATTAGCTTGATATTTACTTTATCTGCTGCTCGCTTTTGAATAATTTCACGCATATCGCGCATGTTTCTTAATCCTTCATCTATCATTATCGGAATGGTTGTTTTTGTGCGAATGTATGCCATCGCATCAATGTCATCTGCGACGACTGGTTGTTCAAGCCAATCGATGTTGAGGGACTCAAGAGCACGCAAAGCTTTTAGTGTTGTCGCACTATTTTTCCAACCTTGGTTTACGTCAACGCGAATCGCAATATCATCTCTTATTCGTTTTCGAATCGCTTGAATGCGTGCAATGTCTTCTTCTACATGTGTTCCAACTTTAATTTTCAATGAACGATAACCTTGTTTAACGACCGATAGCGCTTCTTCAGCCATTTCGCTTGGACTGCCGATGCTTAATACATGTGTAATAGGAAAGGCATCATGAAATCGTCCGCCAAGCAGTTGATATACAGGTTGCTTGAGCTTTTTTCCAATTAAATCAAAACAAGCGATATCAATTGCAGCTTTTGCGGTCGGGGCACCATATATCACTTCATTCATTCGCTCGTGCAAAGCTTCGATATGTAAAGGGTTTATCCCGATCAAACGAGGGGCTAACGTATGTTTTAAGATGACGAATGTGCTTTCCCACGTTTCTCCTGTCACATGTTCATCTGCGACGCCTTCCCCATAGCCAACGAGCCCTTCATCTGTTTCAATTTTTACAATAATAGACGGCATATCCTTATATGAATGATAACTGACAACAAATGGAGCATGCAAAGGTAAGCGAATGGCATGTATATGGACTGCGGTAATACGCATATATTTCTCTCCCTTCTTGAAAAAGGCTGCCTGATGAATAGACAGCCTTATGCATTCATGTGGGCATTTTTTTGTGCCGATACTTCAGAAGGTGGCAACTTCTCGATTGAAAATCCCGTTAGTGCGTACAAAATTGAAATCGTCGGAACGATAAAATTTAATATAGCATACGGTGCATAATCAAACGCATGCACGCCGAGTGTACCGAGAATAAATACGCCACACGTATTCCATGGGAAGAAGACAGACGTTAATGTGCCGCCATCTTCAAGCGCACGCGATAAATTTTTTGAATGTAGCCCTTGTTCTTTATAAGCGTTTGCGTACATGCGTGATGGGATGACAATCGAAATGTATTGTTCCGAACAAGTCGCGTTCGTTGCCACACATGAGAAAATCGTTGAAGTAACGACGCCTTTTGCTGTTTTTGCGAGCTTTAAAATTTGTTTCACAATGGCTTCTAGCATCCCAGTATGTTCGAGTACGCCACCAAACGTCATTGCGACAAGCGTCATCGAAACCGTATACATCATCGATTCTAAACCACCGCGATTAAACAAGTCGTCGACTACCTTGTTTCCTGTTTCGATGCTAAAGCCGCTTTGTAACGCTTGCACCGCACTAGCAACAGATCCGCCTTGAATAAAGATTTGAGCTAAAAAGCCGAGCACAATACCGACGATTAATGCGGGAATGGCTGGAACTTTTCTAGCTACGAGCACGATAACAAGAAGCGGAATAAGCAATAAAAACGGTGAAATGACGAAATGTTGTTGCAATACAGTTAATGTTTGTTCAATTTCTTCCGCTTTCACTTGTTTATTTCCGAAATTTCTTCCTAAAAATGCGTATACGCCTAGTGCGATAAGCAAGCCAGGAATGGTTGTATAAAGCATATGACGAATATGTACGAATAAATCCGTATTTGTTAATCCAGAAGCTAAGTTTGTTGTATCAGAAAGCGGTGACATTTTATCTCCAAAATAAGAACCTGAAATAATTGCACCAGCAACCATCGGTGCAGGAATGCCCATGCTCATACCAATTCCCATGCCAGCAACACCGATTGTTCCCATCGTCGACCATGAGCTCCCAATCGCTAGCGAAACAACGGCGCAAATTATTGTGATAGATACTAAAAATAAAGACGGCGTTAACAGCTTTAAACCGTAGTAAATCATCGTCGCAACAATACCGCCGCCGATCCATGCCCCGATTGTTAACCCGACAAGCATAATGATCACAACGGCTGGTAACGCCAAGCGGATGCCTTTGTACATAGCTTCTTCGATTTCACGCCATGTAAAGCCTAGTCGCCAAGCGATCAGTGCAGCCACAGTCGTTCCAACGATGAGTGGAATATGTGGACTTTGTTCAAGGACAACGATCGTTAGTGCCATGACAGTAATCGTGACGAGAACAGGAATCATTGCGATAGAAAACGATATTTGTTTTTTCATCCTCCCAAACCCCCTTTTCTGTATCTCTGAATTATCTTAAAATATAAGCTATTATGAATAATAAAGATTTGACAGACGGACGTCAATGCATTTTTTTAGAAAAATATTATGAAGGACGGGGGGAACAAGATGGATAATATTGAGTTAGAACAGCGTCTATTTGAGTTTTTTCATCATTTACATACACATCCTGAAACGAGTTGGAATGAGTTTAAAACGACACAGTATATTAAACAATTTTTAGAAAATGAAGGTGTTCGCTATCGCTTATTTGATGACTGTCCAGGCATTGTTGCGGAAATGGGTAATGGAAAACCTGTTGTAATGGTGCGAGCCGATATGGATGCTTTATGGCAAGAAGTAGATGGGGAATTTCGTGCGAATCACTCGTGCGGGCACGATGCACATATGACGATTGTGATGGGGTTAATTTTACGGTTCAAAACGTTAACGTGGAGACAAGGGACGATTCGCTTTCTTTTTCAGCCAGCGGAAGAAAAAGGAAATGGGGCATTAAAAATGATTGAGAAAGGTGTACTTGACGATGTCGATTATTTATTTGGTGTTCATCTCCGTCCAAATGAAGAATTGTCGTTAAAACGAGCTTCTCCATCGATTCGGCACGGTGCGGCTCAGTTTTTTGTTGGACACATTCATGGAGATGATTGTCATGGGGCACGTCCGCATCAAGGAGTAAATGCGATTGATGTCATTTCGCTTATTAATTTTCAATTGAAAAACATTTATTTTTCTCCACAACAATCGTATTCTGTAAAAATGACGAAGTGTGTAGCAGGGGGAGAAAATTTAAATATTATTCCAGGTAGCGCCCATTTCGCTCTAGACATACGAGCAGAAACAAACGTGTTGTTGCAACAAATTAAACAAAAAGTGGAACAAATTATTCAACATGCTGAAACGATGGGGGTACGTATTTCGTATGAATGGGTAGATTTTGTTCCAGCGGCAGAAGTATCCGGTGAAGCAGAACAATGTATTCGAAAAGGAATTATTGCCGTTTTAGGTAAGGAGGGATGCATGCCACCTTTACAAACGTCAGGAAGTGAGGACTTTCATTTTTACACGATTCAACGACCGCACGTAAAAGCGGCGATGCTAGGACTTGGGGCGAACTTAAAACCAGGATTGCATCATCCACACATGACGTTTGATCGCTCGTGCATGCTTGATGGGGTTCGGATTTTGGAAGTGGCAGTCATGGAGGCGTTAAAAGAGAGGATGTGAAAGATGAAAAACAAACTTTCTGAACGGGCTGTGTCTGTATGGCGGATATATGAAGCCATTCGTTTAATTATTTTTTTATTTTTGTACGTGGTTATTCATTTTTTTGTTCCAACATGGGTTGTTTGGTTGTTAGTTTTTTTATGGATTGTAGACGTTGTTTTATTTGTTTTTTTCGTTCCGCTCTGGAAATGGGAGCGGTGGCGATATATGATTCGCGATCGAGAAATTGAACTTGAACACGGGATATGGATTCGAAAGCGTACGCTTATTCCGCTTCGTCGCGTTCAACATGTTGATGTAAAGCAAGGTCCGTTAGCACGAAGGCAAAAACTTGCTTCACTTTACATTTATACAGCAGCAACTGCGCACGAAATTCCATTTCTTGATGAGCAAGAAGCAGAGAAGTTGCGCTACTCCATTTCTTCTTTAACCCGTGGTGCTAGATAAAATCGAGCAAGCAAAAAAATAGCCCTTGCCTGTGGATCTCCTGTAGAATGAAAGTGCGATCCAACATTCGAAAGGAGAATCCCCATGCAAGAGCACTTTCATTTTACTACAGATCAAACGAAGATTCAAAAACAATATGCAGCCCTTTTCTTTTTTGTTTCTGCCCAGCTGTCACAAATTCAATTCTATCTTCAACGTCGTAATCGTCATTTGACGAAACAAGAAGACGCCGTGATCATTGCCATTCATCTTTTGGGAAAGCTTCTTGGCTTCTCCTCCGAACGCGCATGGCATCGTTTTGTGGAGGGAAATTTATTTACCGATGGACAGTTT